>NZ_JBQTDC010000039.1:0-31198 GCF_052353045.1 Halomonas sp. AOP7-B1-5
CAGGGGGCCGACGATTTCCTGGCCAAGCCTCTCCGACCCAAAGAGCTGATTGCTAGGGTCAATGCATTAAGCCGACGAATGGGATATACCCCCTCTACAACAGCCGCTAATTTTTCTGAAACCTATTCGCTCAATATCGAGAAGCGTATTGTTTACCTGGATGAGCGGCCCGTAAATCTGACTGAGCGAGAGTACCGCCTTGCAGCCCTGTTTTTTTCCAAAACGGGGGAATTGCTTACCCGTCCACATTTGCTGGAACTGATATGGGGAATGAAAGGTGATATTTCTACGCGTACCGTCGATACCCACGTTAGCCGTCTTCGGCGCAAACTCGAATTAGATGGGCAGCATGGCCTACGTCTAAAAAGCATATACCAGTCGGGCTATCGCTTGGAGACATGCCAGCCTACTGGCGCTGAAACTACTTGCACCGAGAACTAGTGCTATGCAGTAACCCCGTCTTGGCGCCGGATTAGTCTGACTTAGGCATGCATTCGGCATTGTGCGAAACGTCGCTGAGCTAAGGCAAGGCAAGGCAAGGCAAGGCAAGGCAAGGCAAGGCAAGGCAAGGCAAGGCAAGGCAAGGCAAGGCAAGGCAAGGCAAGGCAAAAATTAGCGGAAACGGACTGGGCTCTCAAGCGATTTTACGCGCATAAATGAGTATTTTGATGGGAAGCCGAGTTCGGACTTACGCTTGAGCTGATTTTTAACGCTGTATAGTCGAGTGTAAGCAGTTTTTGTACAAAGATTAAGACGTTAATATGGTTTCAAAAGCATTGCCAAAACGCCTGATCAAGCGGCTTGGCGATACCCCCGCTGGGCCTTGCGCCCTTTACGGGAGTAGCTGCCTTTACCTCTTTTGGGCGTTTGCTGCTGCATCTTGAACATGGGCGTGCGTAGCTGGGCTTTGAGCGCGTTGTCGCGAATCTTTTGCTTCATGGAATCTTCCTGTAAAGCGGAGTTATACAACTTTCATATAAAAGCGGTGCCTGCTGAAACAGGCACCGCTAGGACATTATGAGCTGCCTAATGTTCCCAGGCACTCATTTAAAATCACTCATCCCATTTAGGTGCAAAGTCAGGGTTGGCGATGCGCTCCTTGCGATCAAGCTTGGCAATATCGGCCATTTCGCTGTCGCTTAATACAAGATCAAACGCGGCAATATTGCTTTGAATGTTACGTGCCTTGGTGGATGAGGGAATCGTGATCATGTTGCGCTGATTAACCCAGGCCAGGGCAATTTGCGCAGGCGTTACGCCATGCGCATCAGCGATCTGCTTGAGGGTGGCATCGTCCATTACCTTGCCCACCGCCAGCGGCATAAAGGCCGTTACCTGAATACCGTGATGCTCGCAGCGCTCAACCAGCTTGCGGTTTTGCAGGAAAGGATGCACTTCAATCTGGTTGGTGAGGATTTCGCCTTTACCCAAAATCTCCACCGCTTTATCAAGCTGTTCAATGGTGAAGTTGGATACACCAATATGGCGCGCCTTGCCCACCGCTTTCACTTCCTTGAGAGCGGCCAGATACTCTTTCATCGGCACTTCGTTATCCGGCGATGGCCAGTGGATCAGCAGCAGGTCAACGTAATCGGTGCCGAGCTTTTCTAGGCTTTCATCGACGCTCTCTTTCAGGCGCTGCGGCGCCAGATTGTCGTGCCACACCTTGGTGGTCAGAAAGATGTCGCCACGCGGCACGCTGCTGTCACGAATCGCTTCGCCAACACCCTTCTCATTACCGTAAAACTGGGCAGTGTCGATATGACGGTAGCCCGCTTCAAGCGCCGCATGGATACTCTCTTTAAGCGTATCGCCTTCCAGGCGAAAAGTACCGAAACCCGGGTTAGGCATAACTTTTTGCATCATTAACATCCTTTTCTATTGATAGCGTGTTAATTAACATGGGGCAGCCACCGCGTGACTTCAACCACTGGTTGAAAAAAGCCCTTAACCGGTTTGCCATTAGCCAAGCGTAATGTACGGGCTTTTTGATCCATGTTTGGCGCTATAAGCGATAGAATTATGAAAATTCGCTTGCTAACATTCTTTTAATAACCAAGATACCGCCCATGCCCCCCGATAACGACACGCTTGCCGCTACCGATGTCCCGCTGCTTCCCATTCATCGCCAACCGGGCTTTCTAAGCTTTCTTCTTTCTCGATTAGCGGCAGTGTTTGCCATGCAGATTCAGGCCATTGTGGTGGCCTGGCAGGTATATGACATTACCCGAGACGCCATGTCGCTGGCCTACGTGGGGCTTGCGCAGTTTCTGCCTATGGTGATTTTACTGCTGCCCGCAGGCGATGTGGTCGACCGCTTTCCGCGCAAGCGCATTCTGCAACTCAGCTGGGCGGTACAGGGCATTTGTAGCGCGCTGCTGCTTTTATTGGCCCAGGCCAATCACGGTAGCGTTATTGAATTTTATGCCGTGCTGGCTCTGTTTGGCTGTGCTCGGGCGTTTACCGGCCCGACGCTGCAAAGTATGTTGCCCAATATTGTGCCCCGCGCTCAGCTTGCTCAGGCCATTGCGCTGAATAGCTCGATCATGAAAGTCGCGGTGATTAGCGGGCCCTTGCTGGGCGGCGTGCTTTACAGTGTGGGCGGCGGCAGCCTGGCTTATGCCGTGTGCTTGGGGTGCTTTATCGTCGCGCTGGCCTTACTGGTGCTGGTACCGGTGCGCTATGTCGAGAAAGCCAAGGTTCTAGAAAGTACCGCCTGGAAGCGCTTTTCTGCCGGCATTCGCTATATCCGCTATCAGCCGATTATTCTGGGCGCCATATCCTTGGATCTGTTTGCCGTGCTGCTGGGCGGCGTCGTGGCACTGCTGCCCATTTACGCTCAGGAAGTCCTGCACGTGGGCCCGGAAGGCTTGGGTGCATTGCGCAGCGCGATTGCGGTGGGCGCGCTATTGATGGGGCTTTATCTTGGCGTTCGCGGCATCAAGCGTCGCGCGGGGCATGTGATGTTTGCCGCCGTGGCCGTGTTTGGTCTGGCGAATCTGGTATTCGCGTTCTCGACCCTGTTCTGGGTATCGATGATTGCCATGCTGGTGGCGGGTGCGGCCGACATGATCAGCGTTTATGTACGCACCACCGTGATTCAGCTAGCCACGCCGGATGAAATGCGCGGCCGGGTGAATGCGGTCAATATGCTGTTTATTGGCTCAAGCAATGAATTGGGCGAGTTCCGCGCGGGCAGTATGGCGGCCGGGTTTGGCGTGGTGCCCGCCGCGGTGATTGGCGGCGTGGGCACGCTGGCGGTGGTCGGCCTGTGGATGCGCCTGTTCCCGACGTTACGCCGGGTCGACCGCTTCGATGATGCCCGCTGAGGCAAGCGCATTCGCGGGGCTGCTCGCCACCATACTGACCACGCTGCCTACCAGAATCACGCAAGGTGACGGCAGCGGATGGTCCGCCAGGCGTTGGGGCATGTCTTTAAGCGTACCCACCAGCGCCTGCTGTTCGGGCAGGCTGGCATTGGCTACCAGCATGATCGGCCACTCATCGGGCAGCCCGGCCTGGCGTAGCCCTGCACAAATGGCCTCTACCTTGGAAAGCCCCATATAAAACACCAGGGTTTCATCACGGCGGGCCAGGGTTTGCCAGTCGGGCGCGCCACCCTCACGGCAGAGCTGGGCGGTAATAAAGCGCAACTGCTGAGAGTGGCCGCGGTCGGTGAGCGGAATCCCCAGGCTTGCGGCAGCGGCAGACGCCGCAGTAATGCCGGGCACAATGTGCGCGGGCACATTGGCATCCGCCAGGGCGGCAAGCTCTTCGCCCATACGCGCAAATATACCGGGGTCGCCGCCTTTCAAGCGCACCACCGATTTGCCGGCGGTCGCCAGTTTGACCATCAAGGCGCCAATTTCCGCCTGCGGCATGCTGTGATGGCCGCTGGCCTTGCCGACGTAGTAGCGCTCGGCGGAAAGCGGAACCAGCCCCAGCACATCGTCGCCTACCAAACGGTCATACACGATAGCATCAGCCTGCATTAACAGCCGCGCGGCTTTCAGCGTTAACAGCTCCATATCCCCACTGCCCGCGCCGACCAGATACACATGCCCGGCCGTGCAATCGCCGCGTAGTTTAAGCGAAGGCACGCTTGGTGCGCTGCGCGTGGAGCGCTGAAATGGCGACAGCACACGCTGCGTAAAGCACATCAAAGCCTCAGGCCACTTGTGTAGTAGACGCTTGCTTAGCACGCGCATGTGAACGCTCCTCTTCAATCAGGGACTTCAATTCAGGCAAACAACTACCGCACTGGGTTCCGCAGGCAAGCCGTGCACCCAAGGCTTCCACGCTGCTATCACCGGTACGAATGGCATTAACAATCGCCGTTTGGCCCACTTGGTGGCAGCTGCATACCACAGGGCCGGTATCCGCTGCGCCATCATCACACCCCGCCAGCAGCCGGCGCCGGTGCTTATCACTTATGGCTGTTTCGTTAAAACGTGCTTCAAGCCAGGCAAGCCCCGGCAATTCGCGCGGCGGGCCAACCATTAACCACCAGTGCAGCTTGCCTTGCACAATAGCCGCAGCGCGCAGGCGACCCTTACCGCTGTCTTCACACCACAAACTAGCCTCATCGGGTAGCCACGTGGCGAGTAGCGCCAGCCAGTCATGTACCGGATTTGCATCAGCCAGCTGCCAGCGCTGACAGCCCTGCATGGGTACGCGCGCCCAGTAATCGCTTTTGCACCACGCGGGCACTTCCTGACTATTATCCCCTAATGGCTGGGCAATCAACAGCGTTGCCTCCCAAGCCGTGTTCAGCGGCGCCAGTGCCACCGCGCCGTGCTTGGCTTCCGGCTGGCCTGAAACGGGATCGGTGATGGCCTCCAGCATGGCGCCGCTACGCGCCGATTTACTGAACGCATCGCTCCAGTGCATGGGAATAAACACCTCGCCACGCCGCTGGGCGTTTGAGATACGCACTCGCCCCCGATACTCGCCGCTGGCGGCGGACAATACTGCCAGCTGCTGATCGCCAATGCCATAGCGCGCGGCATCGCTTGGGTGGAGTTCGATAAATGGCTCGTGGCGATGATTCATCAGCCGGGGCGCACGTGCCGTGCGTGTCATGGTGTGCCACTGGTCGCGAATACGCCCGGTATTCAGGCGCAGCGGATAGGCGTCACTCAAGCGTTGCCCCGGCAGGCGAGGCGTTATGGCGATGAAACTGGCGCGCCCATCAGGCGTGGCGAATTCACCGTCTTCAAACAACCGCGCCGTTCCGTGAGGCGCTGAAAAGGTAACCGGCCACTGAATCGGCGCCAGCGCATCGTAGGCCTCTCGCCCAAGCCCCGCCAAACCGGAAATATCGAAGAGCCGTTTGCTCTCCCCCTCATTCTCGAAGCCGGAAAGGCGCGCGTGCTCGTCAAAAATTTCATGGGGATGGCTATAGTCAAACGCCTCCTTAAAGCCCAACCGCTTGGCAACTTCGCACATAATCCACCAGTCGTGACGCGCTTGGCCTGGCGCGGGTAGCAAGCCACGCTGGCGTGAAATACGCCGCTCGGAGTTGGTCACCGTGCCGTCTTTTTCCGACCACCCAGTCGCAGGCAGAATGATATCGGCGTAGGCCAGTAGATCGGTATGGCTGGCGCATTCAGACACAATCACCAGCGGGCACTTTTCAAGCGCACGCCGCACGCGGGCGGCATCCGGCAAGCTGACCGCCGGGTTGGTGGCCATTATCCACAGCGCCTTTATTTCGCCCCGCTCAACCGCGTCAAAAAGCTCAATCGCCTTATAGCCAGGCGCCAGGGGCAGTTCGGGCATTAACATTTCCGTCGCCCAAAAGCGGGTGACCCGGCCGAGGGCGCCGGGGGTGTGGTAATCCATATGCGCGGCCAGCTGGTTGGCAAGCCCGCCCACTTCGCGCCCGCCCATGGCATTGGGCTGGCCGGTAATCGAGAAAGGCCCTGCTCCCGGCAAGCCGATTTTGCCGCCAGCCAGGTGGCAGTTGATGATCGCATTGCACTTATCAGTACCGCTGGTGGATTGATTGACGCCCTGGGAGTAGAGCGTCACGACATGGAGTTGGCTGGCAAACCAGTAGTAAAAGGTCTCCAGCCGCTCAGGGTCGATATCACATATCGCCGCCACGTCATCAATGTCGCAGTGGCTCGCAGCCAGCAGCGCTTCGTCGAAACCTTGTGTATGACGATCCAGATAGAGCTGATCCAGCTTGTTATTCTCAGCCATCCAGGCCAGCAGGCCATTGAACAGCACCGCATCGCTGCCGGGTGCGATGCCCAGGTACAGGTCGGCAATTTCGCAGCTGTCGGTCACGCGCGGGTCGATGACCACCACCCGCATCAGCGGATTGCGCGTTTTGGCGACCTTCAAGCGCTGGTAAAGCACCGGGTGGTTCCAGGCCAGATTCGAGCCCACCAGCACCACCAGTTCGGCCTCTTCAATATCTTCATAGTTGCAGGGAACGGCGTCTGCGCCCAACGAGCGTTTATACGCCGCCACGGCAGAAGCCATGCAGAGTCGCGAGTTGGTATCCAGGTGCGGCGTGCCTAAAAAGCCTTTAAACAGCTTATTGGCCACATAGTAATCTTCGGTTAATAGCTGACCTGAAAGGTAAGCACCCACGGACTCTGCGCCGTAAGTTGCGCGAGTCGTTTGCAACCGCTCTGCCAAGGTGGTTAATGCCACATTCCAGTCAACGGCCTGGCCATCGACCCAGGGCGTGGTGAGCCGGTCATGGTGGCCAAGGGTTTCGTGCAGTGCCGAGCCTTTCACACACAGCCGGCCAAAATTGGCGGGATGGTCGCGGTCGCCTTCAACCGCGCTGATTGTGCCGCCTGCCACAGTGGCGGTTACGCCGCAGCCGACACCGCAATAAGGGCACGTCGTGTTTGCTTTACAAGCCGAGCGTGTGGCCTGGGACATACTGATTTCCTCCCGCTTAAAAAGCAAAAAGCGCCCAAGCGAGCCTCATAAGAAGCCTGCCTGGACGCCGTTGTCTCAGGGACACCTGCACCGGTGCCGAATGTCGCACTGCTGGGATTGGACACATTTATTAATGGCCTGTCGTCTGATGGCGTTAGCGTTGTTATTTGCCCGTCAAACTCGATGGCTGCATTTTATTGTGCCGATAAACCCGTCTGTGCTTTGTTGCTTGTTACCAAGGTAATAGCAAGGCCTGCGCCAACCAGCCTATTAAAATAAAAATACCAGCTTAAACAGCAGGTTAATAAACAATAGAATATCTTTCGACCGACCGTGTAGACAGTTTATTTTCAAACGCTGACTACTCTCGGTGCATCTTTACCGCTTAGCGCACCAAGAGCGTGCGCAGGCTGAGCTTAAGCGGCTGAAAAGGCGCTTTCTTCAACCTATTTATTTAAATCAACCTATTGATAAGTAATATAAAAATAAATAACGAGCGATGTTTGGCTGATTAATTGCCCTGTACTGATTAGATAAATTCAAGTCTAGCTGGCAGCCAACGGTGGCTGCTCTGTGCTTAACCCACGAACGGGTTTGGCCTCAGCTACCGGGCAACGAAGCCCCTGATACGGTTTTCCTGGCAATCCACTTGCCCGGGACGCTAACTCAGGGGCTTTTTTATTGTTTTTTCTTCAGCGCTGCGCCACGACAGCATTTATCGCTGCCAGATATTTGTAGCCAGGTCTTTGTAGACAGGTATTGGCAGCCAAGCGCGAAACAGTAAGGAGCAACCCATGATCGCTATCTCTCGGTGCTCGTCTGATGATCACTTGGTCATTATCGGCAACGGCATGGCGAGCCAGCGTCTGCTAGAGGCGGTCGTTAAATTGCCTCACCGACCCCAGCAAATAACGGTGATTGGTGCAGAAGCATCTCCCGCTTATAACCGGATACTGCTATCGCCACTGCTCGCCGATGAAATGCCGCCTAGCGCCCTCACCTTGCGGGATGCGCAGTGGTACGCCAAGCAAGGTATCACCCTGCACTTAAATGAATGCGTGCTGGAGATCAACCGTGCAGAACAGCGCGTTGTCACTCCCTGCCGCACGCTAACTTATGACCGCCTGGTGATTGCCACCGGCTCACGCCCGACGCTGCCCGAGGTACCCGGCATTGGCCTTAACGGCGTGCATGGGTTTCGTACCCTGCAAGATGCCGACACGCTCGCAAAGTTTGCCTTGCAGGGCGGGGAATGCGTCGTGGTCGGCGGCGGGCTGTTGGGGCTCGAGGCCGCTGAAGGGCTTCGCAAGCGGGGTGCCAGCGTCAGCGTTCTACAGCGAAGTAAGCGGTTAATGAATCGTCAGCTGGATAGCATGGCCGCTGGGCTTCTAGAAACGACGCTTACCCAACGTGGCTTGACCATCTTAACCAATGCACGCATCAGCCATTTTGAAGACGACGGCGCGGGAAGCCTGGCCGCCGTTGTACTGGAGGATGGCCAGCGCCTGCCTGCCCAAAGCGTCATCGTGGCAACCGGCGTTACACCTAACGCAGAACTTGGCCATCAGGCAGGCTTGGCTACACAGCGCGCCATCATGGTTGATGACACGCTCACTACCTCCGACCCGCATATTCATGCATTGGGCGAGTGTTGCCAGTTCGAGCAGCACACCTACGGCCTGGTCGAGCCGATCTGGCGCCAGGTAGATGTGTTAGCCAACACGCTGTGTGGCGATGGCAGCGTCCGCTATCGTGAGGCGCCAACCGCTACCAAGCTTAAAATCAGCGGCCTGGCCCTCTACGCGTTTGGCCCCACGGAGGCCGCGCCAGAACATGAAGTACTGCATTACAGCGACCCGGAAAACGGCGACTACCGCCGCCTGTTACTGCGCAACGGAAGGCTTGAAGGCGCCGTGCTGTATGGCGATACCCATTCCGGCCCCTGGTATTTCGCCCAGGCGCTAGCCAAAACCGATCTGGGCGCCTGCCGCCAGGCGTTGTTGTTTGGTGAAGCCGATGCCAACGCCCTGCTTCTTGATACCCCACCCACTCCCTCATCGACGCTGGAGGCAGCTTAGCCATGTCCATCACCTCTAAACGCAACGTGATTATTATTGGTAACGGTATGGTCGGCCACCACCTGGTCGAGCAGCTGGTTGAAAACGGTGCCCTGTCACAGATGAACGTCACCGTGTTTGGCGAAGAGCGCCATCGTGCTTATGATCGCGTGCACCTTTCTGAATACTTCAAGGGCCGCGACGCCGAAGCGCTGGCCCTGTGTGATGCCGACTACTACGCAAGCCATGGCGTGACATTCAACAGCAGCGAAGCGGTGATCTCCATCGATCGCGCGGCAAAAACGCTAGCCACCGAGCACGGCCATTACGCCTATGATCATCTGGTACTGGCCACCGGCTCTTACCCTTTCGTGCCGCCCATTCCCGGTAACGATCGCGAAGGCTGCCTGGTGTATCGCACGCTGGACGACCTGGACGCCATCCGCGAGGCGGCGCAAAGTGCGGCCACCGGCGTTGTAGTGGGCGGCGGTCTGTTGGGTCTGGAAGCGGCCAACGCACTGCGCGGATTGAATCTGGAAACCGCGGTGATTGAGTTCGCCCCACGCCTGATGCCCATGCAGGTGGATAGCGAGGGCGGCGAGCTGCTGCGCGAAAAAATCGAAGCCTTGGGTGTTCAGGTACTCACCGAGCGGGCCACTCAGCGCATTGAAGATGGTGCAGCCAGCCGCCATCGCATGGTGTTTCAGGATGACAAAATACTGGAAACCGACCTGATCGTGTTCTCGGCGGGTATTCGCCCGCGTGATCAACTGGCCCGGGAGTGCGGCCTGGAGATCGGCGAGCGCGGCGGCGTAGTGATCAACGATCAGTGCCAAACCAGCGACCCGGCGATTTTAGCCATTGGCGAAGTGGCGCTGTGGAATCAGAGCATTTTTGGCCTGGTGGCGCCTGGCTATCAGATGGCAAAGACAGCGCTTTCGACGCTCACCGGTGGCGATGCTTCTTTTACCGGTGCCGATATGAGCACCAAGCTTAAACTTCTGGGTGTGGACGTCGGCTCGATTGGCGATGCCCACGGCACTCAAAACCCCGGCGCACGGATGTTTCGCTACCTTGACCCACTTACCCAGATTTACCGCAAGATGGTGGTCTCAAGCGACGGCAAGAAGCTCTTGGGCGCCATGCTGGTGGGCGATAACAGCGTCTACGACACCTTGCTTCAGTATTACGCCAACGGTATCGAGCTGCCCAAAGAGCCCGCCTCATTGATTTTGCCGCAAAGCGGCGCCGCCCCGGCACTTGGCCCGGACGCGCTGCCGGAAACGGCAATGATCTGCTCGTGCCATAACGTCACCAAGGCCAGCATTTGCGCGGCCATTGACGCAGGCGCCAGCGACTTGGCATCCGTGAAAGGTGACACCCGCGCCAGCACCGGCTGCGGTGGCTGCGCGTCGCTTTTGAAAAGCGTGGTGGATCATGAGCTGGCCGCACGCGGCGTTGAGGTGGACAAGTCGATTTGCGAGCACTTTCAGCACACCCGCCAAGAGCTTTACGACATCGTGCGCGTGGAGGGCATCAAGACCTTCAGCGAGTTGATCGAAAAGCACGGCGCGCCTAGCACCCACCACTTGGGCTGCGATATCTGCAAGCCTGCGGTCGGTTCCATTCTCGCCTCCTGCTTTAACGAGCCGATTACCGACGCTGCGCATATCCCGCTTCAGGATACCAACGACACTTTCATGGCCAATATGCAGAAAAACGGCACCTATTCGGTCGTGCCGCGCATTGCAGGCGGGGAAATTACACCGGATAAACTGGTGGTGCTGGGTCAGGTAGCGCAAAAGTACGGCCTTTATAGCAAGATCACCGGCGGCCAGCGGATTGATCTGTTCGGCGCACGCCTGGAAGACCTGCCTGATATCTGGGGCGAGCTGATCGAAGCTGGCTTTGAAACCGGCCACGCCTACGGCAAGTCGCTGCGTACGGTGAAATCCTGCGTGGGCAGCACTTGGTGTCGCTACGGCGTGCAGGACAGCGTGGGCATGGCGATCAAACTTGAGAACCGCTACAAGGGCCTTCGTGCACCGCACAAGATCAAATTTGGCGTATCAGGCTGTACCCGCGAATGCGCCGAAGCGCAAAGCAAGGATATCGGCATTATCGCCACCGAAAACGGCTGGAACCTCTACGTGTGCGGCAACGGCGGCATGCGCCCACGCCATGCCGAGCTGTTTGCCACCGATCTTGACGACGAAGCCCTCTACCGCACCATCGACCGTTTTCTGATGTTCTACGTGCGCACGGCGGATCGCTTGCAGCGTACCTCGGTATGGCGGGAAAACCTGGAAGGCGGGCTGGAGTATCTGAAAGAGGTGATTCTCAACGACAGCTTGGGCATGGGTGATGAACTGGAGCGCCAGATGCAAACCGTGGTGGATAACTATCAGTGCGAATGGGCAGGCGCCATCAGTGACCCGGATAAGCTCAAGCGCTTTAGAAGCTACGTCAACGATAGCCGCCCCGACCCATCGATCATCATGACCAGTGAGCGCGGCCAGCTACGGCCTGCCTAACCAACATCACTTTAAAGGGCTACTCCATGACCGCTACCGCAGTGAAGCAAGCAACGGTTACACAAAGCAGACAGGCACCGACCGGCCATAAACTGTGCAGCAAAACCGACCTAGTCGCGTTTTCCGGGGTTGCTGCGTGGCTTGAAACACCACAGGGGCCGACGCAAGTCGCGCTATTTTACTTGCCGGGCTTTGAGCGTGAGCTTTACGCGATTGATCACCACGACCCGTTTTCCAACGCCAATGTGATTGCCCACGGCATTGTGGGCGATATAAAGGGCGCCGCCGTGGTGGCTTCCCCCATTTACAAGCAGCACTTTCGTTTGGAAGATGGCCAGTGCGTGGAAGACGACAGCGTCACGCTAGCTACCTGGAAGGTGAGCTTTAAAGAAGCTGATGTGTGGATTGAGGGTTGATACCAAGAAACAACGATGAAGAACATCAATCCGCCAAGCCGCTTACTCAAGCGGCCTGGCGTCAGTCCATTAAGCGCTGGGCGCGACCGAGACTCCTTGAACACCGTGCTTCTCCAGCAAACGGGCTACCTCACCTTGCGCTTTGACTTCTTCAATAAACGCGGAAAGAAATGCAGCCGCTTCGGGCGAGCGGCCTTTAGGAACGCCCATGGCCTGCTGAATGGTCATGAAGTGGCCGGGCAGTAACCGCATGCCACCAAACTCTTCGATACCGGCTTCCAGCTGCTGCTTAACGCCTGCGGCGATATCCAACTGATGCTCTCTAAAGAACGCCACCACCTTGGGCGACGTGGGGGCTCTGACCAGCTCGGCCTGTTCAATGGTGCGGCTTAGGTACAGATCATAAGCGCTGCCTTTACCCACCACGATACGCTGCCCGAGGCGATCTACCTCTTCCTGCGCCGTGATCGGAGAGTCTTCACGGACCAGGTAACACCCCTCAATGAATACATAGGGTGCGGTAAATTCGATGCTCTCGCCGCGCCTGGGGTCGAGCGCAAAAAAGCCCATATCGGCTTCCTCTCGGCTGACAACGTCAACGGCCTCACCCGCAGAGGCAACCACCTGAAGTTCAAGCTCGACCTCCAGTCTATGTGCAATCAATGTTGCCAGATCAACCGACACACCAAACGGCTGGTGCTCGACATCAAGCCCTGCCAGAACAGGATTACCGACATTGATGGTGGCGCGCAGTACGCCAGTAGGTGCCATTACTTTTCTTAACGCTGATGCGTCACTCATCGTTAACTCCTGGTGTTAGCGCTTTAATGCTCCGCCATTAAAAACGCCGCCCCGGGGGCGGCGCTAACGGCAAGATAATCGTTTAATCAGCTCTTGATAAAATCGATCAGCACTTTATTAAACTCATCAGCATGAGTTGCGTTAATCGCATGTGGGCCACCCTTAATAATATGCGTTTTCGCCTCAGGTAAAAGCTCGGCGGCGCGTTTGCCGCTGACCTCAAACGGTACAATTTGATCGCCGTCGCCATGGAGTATCAGCGTAGGCACGTCGATTTTGGGCAGGTCTTTGCGAAAGTCGGTATAGCTAAACGCTTTGACGCATTCATAGGTGGCTAGTGGCGAGGCAAAGGCGGCGATATCGCGATGATAGAGTCGATTTGGCTCGCTGATTAAGTCACTGTTATCAGAGGTTGAGAAAAAATCCTTGGTGAAGTCTTCCAGAAATGCGATCCGGTCACCGCGAACACCGTCCAAAAACCCGTTAATGGTCGCGTCATCCAACCCACCATCCGGGTTATCATCTGCCTTATACAGGTAAGGCGGAACGGCAGCGGCAAATACGCCTTTCGTCACGCGGCCAGTGCCGTAGCTTCCAATATAGCGGGCCACTTCTCCACCGCCCATGGAAAAGCCCACCAGTGTGGCATCGTTAAGATCAAGCGTATCAATCAGCTTTTTCAGGTCGGCGGCCAGCGTATCGTAGTCGTACCCGCCATCTGCCTGGGTGGACCAGCCAAACCCACGGCGGTCGTAAGTAATAACCTTGTAGCCTGCTTCTACCAGGGCGGGCACCTGCTTTTCCCAGGAACGGCCGCTCAATGGCCAGCCGTGGATAAGTACCACGGGCTTACCTGCTCCGTATACTTCGTAATAAAGCTCTACCGGCGTACCCTGCTCCGTGCCGACGCTCAGCATAGGCATTGTTAAACCCTCCCGTTGGCGTAATGTTTGTCCATTAATGCGTTTAAAGGTTAGTACACGTTATTACCACTTACCAAAAGACGATCAGCCCGTATGGGAACAGCTTGAACTTACGGGCATTCAATCTTTTCCCTTAGCGCACATTGATACACCAAGCACTCCAGGTGCTGATCGGCTACGTGAGAATAAGCCGACAGTTTTTCAACTAATGTGAACTTGGCTTTTTCGAGCACGCGCTGAGATGCCTTGTTTTCAACCGAAACGGTCGCTGTCAGCGTGTCCAGACCATAAATACAGCGGGCCTCTTTCATCAGGTGATGAAGCGCTTTTTGGGCGATTCCCTGCCCGCAGGCGTTTTCAGCAAGGCGATAGCCGACCTGAGCACTGCCCTGATCAATATCACGCAGATTGGCGAGCCCGATAATGACGCCTTTATGGCGAATAAGCTGAGGGCTCATACGCCCATGAGCATTGAGTGCCAGACACTCAACAATATGCTGTGACACACCATGCGGGGTATAAAACTGCTTCCTGCGCGCTTCGATATGCTGCTCAAACCACGCCCGCTCTGCGGTCTCAAACGCCAACAGTTCAAAGGCATCTTCCGGGGTTAACAGGCTGAAGGTTAAATCCTTGGTATGGCGAATACGTACATCTCTTTGTGGAGTCATCGCCGTTCGTCCTTGTGGGCGCCGCTATCGTTAGTGAATAAGCTATCAATATTGCTATGCTTGCGGGTTCTACGAATGGCGTTGGAGCCAATACATTCATGAAGACAGAAGCACGCACGCTGGCATTTTCCGCCTTTATGGCACTCTTAATCGGCTGTGCCGGCATTACCGCCACGCTAGCCTCTAATTCCCAGGCTATTTTGCTCGATGGGTTATTTAACCTTATCTACTTTAGCGTAGCGTTGGTGACGATCAAGGTAAGTAAACTAGCCAGCCGCCCTGATAGCGAATCCTACCCGTTTGGTTACAGTTACTTCGAGTCGCTGGTTAACCTATGCAAAGGGCTACTGATTCTA
Organism: Halomonas sp. AOP7-B1-5; assembly: GCF_052353045.1. Lineage (NCBI taxonomy): Bacteria > Pseudomonadati > Pseudomonadota > Gammaproteobacteria > Oceanospirillales > Halomonadaceae > Halomonas > Halomonas sp. AOP7-B1-5. The sequence goes on from NZ_JBQTDC010000039.1 coordinate 14,662, forward strand.
GGGGTATCCGTCTTTGCCTTGGTGGACGCCATTGCCGCTTTACTGACAGGTGGTCGGGAAATTGCTGCAGGCCTTGCCGTTATCTACGCGCTGTTTGCGACGCTTGCCTGCTCGGTGACCGCGTGGGTTATGCATCGTAGCCAGCGCTATACTCATAGTCCGCTAATTGCGGCTGACAAACTCAATTGGGTAGTCAATAGCATCATTTCCGCCGCAGTACTCGCAGCGTTTTGTATGGTTATGGTGTTTGAGTGGCTGAACTGGAACAACGTGGTGGCGTATGTCGATTCCGTTCTGGTCATGGCAGTGGTGTTGCTTTGCTTGGGCGTACCCGTGCGTATGGCGTCCCAGGCGCTCAAAGAGCTGCTCAATAAAACACCTGATGAAACCATTGCCGCTCCCGTGCGACAAGCCATCTCCACGGCGCTGGCAGGCGCGCATACCCAGGAGGTTCGTGTTCGCATGGTGCGGCCCGGCCGCTTGCTTTATGTCATGGTACACATTGTTCTGCCCGAAGAAGGCACCGGCGCCTCGTTAAAGGCACAAGACGCTCTACGTGAACGTATTGATGATGAGATACGCCGCTGCTATTCGCCGGTGGTGTGCGATGTGGTGTTTACCGCCAATACACACTGGGCCGCGCCTTCCTGTGGATTGCTGATTGATAGGACGCCTTAAAAGCTAATGCCTGACGGATGCTGCGAATACCTAGCCTGACTGATTAGCAGCAGGCCAATGGTAGTGATGGCGCCCATTGATAGCGCTAGCCCAAAGATGGTTAAAGCGGCCACATGGCCTACGGCATCAATTAAAGCGCCGGTGGTAATTACCGGCAGACTAAATCCTATGTAGGCCATCAAAAAATAGCCTGCGCTTACCTGGGTGGACGCCGCTTTGGCTATTTCCAGCACTCCCTTCAAGCCACCTAGATAGATAAACCCGTAACAGGCGCTACTAGCGGCAACCGTTCCGACCAACACAGCCACAAGCATTCCCTGAACCGCTCCCCAGGCGATCACTGTGTAGGCGATCGGTAAGATGACAAGACCCAGCACTGTGGAATGAGCTGGCCGCAGCGCTCTTGCCCAAGGTTGAAATAACACCCCACAGCTACAAATACCGAACGTAGCAAAGCCGCTCCAGGCCGTTAAACCGTGCGCATGTAATGCAGAAGGCAAAATAGCAATCACCAGCCCCACCGTTGCCCAGGCAAGCAAAATGGCCAACCCATAGCCGAGCGTACCGGGTGGGTAGCTGGGTAGTCGCAGCATCGCGCACTTGTTAGGGTTTGGGGCCGTGTTTTTCAGTGTACTAACGGCCACTAATGCGACGACGCCAGCACCCAAATACAACCATAAGCTGGGTGGCGTTATGCTGGGTGTATGGAAGATAAACAAGCTGGTAACCGCCGCCCCCAGGCCAAATCCCATCGCAGTACTGGTTGTCACGTACTTGGTTGCCATGCTGCTATCCCCGCCAGTGAGCAGCCGGTGCATGTAGGTTGGCGCAACCGCTGACGTCAGGGCGGTGCCTATTCCGAGTAAAAACCGAGCCGCTCCCAGGGTCACTAAACCTGGCACGATCAATGTTAGGGAAGTAGCCACAAGGCATAAGAGCAGTGCAGCAATAATCAACGGCTTGCAGCCTACCCGCTCAGACAAACCATTAAGCCCCAACAATACCGGCATAATACCCGCTACATAACAGGCAAAAGCGAGTGTTGTTGCGCCAACGCCCAAGCCATCACGAGCCGCTAATGCTTCATAAAGCGGTGCTTGTAAATTGACCGCCGTGGTAATCATGCACAGCGCAAAAGCCAGCTTGAGGGCGTTCGATCGTCTCGTCACTTTGTACCTGCCTCAGTTTTCATGTGAGCCGTTACGTTCGCACTCTTAAAGAACCGGGATAAGGTACACTCAGCCATTATTACCCAGGCACTGTTCTGCCATTTTGAAGAACAGTTGAGGGCAACAAGGGCGCTTATGAAACTACAGGTTGACCGACACGCTGCCACCCCCATGGCTCAACAGCTGGAAGAAAGCCTTCGCCAGTGGATTCAACACAACGGCGCAGGCGGCGGTCTTCGTTTACCTTCAATACGCCGCTTGGCAGCGACACATAACATCAGCCGTAATGCGGTCATCGATGCCTACGAACGACTAGTGTCGTCAGGTTTAATTCGCTCAAAACCCGGCTCAGGCTTCTATGTTGCGGATAGCGTCGCCGTACAGACCAACCAACAGCGCGCTTCTAGCCCGCTACAGGAAGTCACCAATGGACTATGGGGGCTTTTCGGCGCAGAAGAGAACACCCTCAAGCTCGGCTGTGGGTGGTTGCCCAACACTTGGCGCGAGAGCGACGATCTTACCTACGCTATCCGCCAAGTTACCCGTCACAGCCGCTCAGGAATTTTTGAATACAGTACGCCGCACGGGCTTTTAACCTTACGCCGTCTGCTACAAGAGCGCCTGCGCCCGCTTGCGATTACCGCAGATGCCCAACAGATCGTGACAACCAACAGCGGTAGCCATTCTCTAGATCTGTTAGTACGTTTGCTGCTTGAGCCCGGCGATGTTGTATTTGTGGAATCACCCGGTTATTACAACCTGTTTGGGCTACTGCATTTGCAGCGCATTCGCGTGATTGGGGTCCCCCGCTTAGCCGATGGGCCCGATATCGAGCGCCTGGAAGGTTTGTTAGCCCACCACCAACCCAAACTTTTCTACATTAATAGCGTTTTCCACAATCCTACCGGCAGCACATTGACTCCCGCCGTAGCGCACCGCGTTTTACAGCTTGCCGAGCAGTATGATTTCAGGATCATTGAAGACGATATTTATGCTGATTTTCAGCATACTCCAACCACACGGTTAGCAGCCCTTGACGGGCTTAAACGTGTTATCTATTTAGCCAGCTTTTCAAAAACTCTTTCCTCGTCACTTCGCGTGGGTTTTATCGCTACTCCCCCGGATCTAGTACAACGCCTGGTAGATATCAAAATGCTGACCAGCATTTCTGCATCACTGTTTTCAGAACAGGTACTGGTTATGCTGCTGCAAAACGGCAGTTATCGAAAACTCACTGAACGATTAAGAACCCGGCTTTCCAATCAGATGGCACTAGCATTAACGCTACTAAGAAAATCAGGGTGGGAAGTGTTTACCGAACCGGCGGGCGGTATGTTTGTCTGGGCCAAGCCACCCACGGATGATGAAACGCTTAAGGCAGCTGCACAGCGCTACGAAATCATGCTTTCGCCGAGCCATCTATTCCTACCCGACAATGCGACAACCCCCTGGTTGCGTCTCAACGTTTCCTATATGCAGGACCCTAGAGCCAAAGCGTTTATTGAAGCTAATAGCCGTTAAGCCAACACGCCGAAATAGGTCATCAAGCCAACGATAATGCTAATGGTGATAAAGAACATGAGCGTGCCCGCCATCAAGGCGCCTGCCGCTACGTTGCCCATACCATAACGTTGGCCTAGCAACGGATAGACACTTGCCATGGGAGCGCCTGCAAACAGTAAGCCACCGGCAATCAGTAAAGCGTCATTGCCCGCAATCAGCCACATGCAGATCAAGACACCCAGTGGATGAATGATGAGCTTACCCGTAACGATCTGGCTCACCTCCCCCACTACGCCGCGAATTTGCAGGCCATAGAGCGCGCCGCCAATCGCAAATAGCGCGGCAGGGCCCGCCGCTTTTGCCAACATATCAACCGCCTGGATAACCGAAGTAGGCAGATGTGTATCGGTAACGGCGATCAGAACTCCGATAAACAGGCCAATGAGGATGGGATTTTTAACCAGTTGCTTGAGCGTTTTCTGGAGTGATTTCATAACGCCGCGACCGGCCTGCTGACCCGTTTCGGCTAGGATAAGCGCTAGCGGAATGATCAGCAGGTTCTCGATGATCATATTCAAAGCTAAAAAATTAGCCGCAGGCGGGCCGATAATCATCACCGCGACCGGGTAGCCACTAAACGCGCTATTGGACATCGACATCCCCAGCGCGCTGATACTTCCGGTGGTCAGCGGCTGTTTTTTCAGCATGACGGTGTACCCAAGCGCCAATCCGAAAACACCCAGCGAGCCTAGCCCGTAGGCCAGCAGGTAGTTGATATTGAAAACTTCTTCCAGAGGGTTCTGGGTAATGGCGCGGATTAACAGTGCAGGGAGGGCGATATACAGCACAAATCGGCCCACTCCCTGCATTTGCTCGCGGTTGAGAATACGGATCCGCATGGAAAAATAGCCAACAGCAATCAATAAAAAGATAGGCATGATGATGGCGGCAACTTCAAACATGCGGTGTATCCATACGAGCGTTGATCCTCATGAAGTGTCTGTTTCTGACAATATAAAGCAGATCATAAAAGCGCTATCGTATAACGACAGTGCTATTTACTCTCGATGAATCAATGGGTCAGTGCGATAAGCTCATTATAAAGCGCTTTGGGTAGGGTGATACCATCACGCAGGCTATTTTCTCGGGCCTCAAAACGGCGCTGTGAGGGTAGCCGAGCGCCCTGGCCTAAAATGTTTTCAAACAGCACTTCAGCATGCTGAAGATGACGAGCAGCATCCTGGCCCAAGAAAACGTCCGGCGATATGGCGATAATCAGCTCACCATGAAACGGCTTACCGGTTTTCTGTTCGTTGGCGGGCTGGGTTTCATGGCCCAACACATCACCAATTAGCGGCCCGGCCAATAGCTCAATCATGGTAGACAGCGCCGAACCCTTATACCCGCCAAACGTGAGCATCGCCCCCGCCAGCGCATCTACAGGGCTGGTCGTCGCTTCACCTTGAGCATCAATTGCCCAGCCTGTGGGAATCTGTTTGCCTGCGCGCTTATACAGTTCAATCTCACCGCGCGCCACCACACTGGTCGCAAAATCAAACGTATACGGCGCGCTACCCGGACGTGGCCAGGAAAACGCGATAGGGTTGGTGCCCAACAAAGGCTTCGTGCCACCCGCTGGCGCTACAAAAGCGTGGCTGGGGGTCATGGCAATGCCAATGAGCCCTTCACTTGAAAGGGCCTCGACCTCAGGCCATAGGGCTGAAAAGTGAAAGGCGTTATTGATCGCCAGCGCGGCTAGCCCTGTTTGCCTGGCTTTTTCTACAAGCTGTTCTTTACCCATTTCAAACGCTAACAAGGAGTTACCCTGGCGGGCATTGACCTTAACCACGCTGGGCGCTTGATCAATTACTTCCGGTACGGCATGCGTATCAACGCCGCCATTGAGCGCCGTTTGAACACAGCCGATCAGGCGATATAAACCATGGGAATGGCATTCATCGCGCTGAACCGTCAGCACATTGCGCGTAATGGCTTCTGCATGGGCCTGGTTATAACCATTATGCTGAAGTACGTTCAGGCTCAAGGATTCAGCATCCTTAAGCGATAGGGTAATCTCTTCGCTCATCATCAACTCTCTTCATTTTTATTAGATAGAGGCGTTAAAAAAGCAGGTAATTGCTTACCTGCTTAGGAGTCTGTTCATCATTGAATCAATGTTGCGCATCCCATCCCATGACGACGCTCTGCTGCAGTAAACACCCGAAGATGCCCATAGCTCGCTACGCCTGATCGCGGTACTGCGCGTAGGTATCACGCGCACGGCTAAGATGCTGGTGCATCATTTCTCGTGCGGCGCTGCCGTCACGAGCAAGGATAGCGTTAAGGATATGCGCATGCTCTTCCTGTACCCGCTCCAGGTAGCGTTGGGATGAGAGCGGATTGATATCGTTACTCAGCAGTTTGGCGCGAGGGATAACGCTTTGGCTCCACTGTTCGTAGAACGATTTGAAGAAAGGATTTTTAGTCGCCGTAGCAATAGCAAAATGGAACAGGTAATCCTCTTCTCGAGCTTGCGACTGAGTGGCGTACGCGTTGGCAAACGCTTGGTGTTGCGCTTCCAGCCGCTTCTGGTCTTCAGCATCGTAGCGTAAGGCAGCAAGTTCCGCCGCGGCGGGCTCAAGCGTTAAGCGAAGCTCCAGAAGATAGAGAATGTCTTCCACCGTAGTGGGATTGATACGCTCGGCTGGAAGCGCCTCCACTTTAGAGGAACGCAAGACCGACGTGCCGACACCACGGCGTGTTTCAACCAATCCCAGAGACTTGAGATGAGTGATAGCTTCGCGAATGACCGTGCGGCTAACGCCAAAAGATTCACACAGGCTATTTTCGGTAGGCAGCTTATCGCCAACCGCCACTTTCCCCTGGGTAATCAGCGTCTCCAACTGGTTCGCTACGTGAACAGATAAACTGCCCTGCTGAGCGATCCGGTTAACCTGAAACGACGCCATAGTAGGCGTTTGCTTGGCCATGCCTGTTATCCTTTCCATGTATATATCCAGTTGCACCATAACGTACAACCAGCGCTCTATGTGCTATTGGCTATCGTCTGGATGACCAATAGCAGCAAATTTGCCACCGTGATAACGCACGGCAACATCATCGCAGTCAAGATTACGATCGCGCTGTTCCGTCTCTTCCCGCCAGGGTTCAGAGCTATCTTTTGGAACCCAGCCAAGGAAACCGGCATGAGTATTATCCCACCACTGTTCAGCATTGTCAGATGCCCCATAAACCACGGTATGCTCCAGCCGAGGGGTTGTAAAGGCACGTTTTAACAGGCTAATGAAGTCATTCAGGCTCAGCCAAGTGGCCATCATGCGAGTATCAACGGGCTTGTCAAAACAGGAGCCAATGCGCACGCTAAGTGTCTCGACACCAAACTTATCGTGATAGAGACTGGCCAGATTTTCGCCAAAGCATTTTGAGACGCCGTAAAGCGAATCCGGCCGCTGAGGAACCTGATTATCTATTCGCTGATGGCGCTTATAAAAGCCTATCGCATGGTTGGAACTAGCAAACACGATACGCGGTTTACCATTAAGCCGTGCGGCTTCAAAAAGATTGTAAGTACCAATAATATTGGCATTCAATATATCATTCCAGGGACTTTCAACCGACATCCCGCCCAGATGAATGATGCCATCGCATCCTCGTACCAGCTCGGCTACAGCCTGTTGATCGCTGAGATCCGCCTGGATCAGTTCCTCACCTGGCTGAGCATTGTCCAGAGGTGCAATATCCGAAAGGCGGACATGCTTGGCAAACCCGGCAAGATGCGGACGCAAACTTTTCCCCAATCCGCCAGCCGCCCCAGTCACTAGAATACGATTAAACATGCTATCTCCTGCTTAGTCTGTTGTTTGCCTTGTTGGCATTGAGCGAAGGTGATATCCATCAAAATTGAAATCTAAAAGCCGTAAAGCTTGGCCGGGTTATCAACCAGAATTTTTTGCTGGACGCTGTCAGAGGCCCAATCCAAAAGTACATCAAGCTGCTCGGCGTCATCAGGATAGCGTTCCCGGGGCACCCCCACATGCGGCCAATTTGAGCCCCATAGCACGCGCTCGGGCGCATGCTCAATAAGCCGTTTGGCAACAGGCCCTACATCGTTATACCCCGGACCGCCGGTTAGACTGGTCTCATACGCCCCGCATATTTTTATCCACGCGTTGCCCCGGTCGAGCAACTCGACAATACGGTCTACGCGTTCATCATCAGCCGCTACGGGATCCATGAATTTGCCAATGTGGTCAATGATATAGTCGGTTTGGATGGCCTTGAGAGTGGCCATATAGTCGTTGATCATTCGGCCGTTGAACTGCACCATCAAGTGCCAACCAAGTGGCCGAATGCGCGCTTCAACGTCGCTCAATTGATCCATCCCCACGGCACCACCGGGAAGCTGCATGATACGGGCGCCCCGGGCACCTTGAGAATGAAAGGCATCAATATCTGCCTCCGTAGCATCAGGCCTGACGGCAACAATCGCACGTGCATTTGCCTGCCCGATTTGGGTAACGCCTTCAAGCACGGCCCTGTTATCAAATTGATAAGCATTGGACTGGGTAACAACCACGCGCTCAAGCGAGAGCCTGCGCTGTACTACTTGATAATTTTCAACCGTCGCCAGTTCTTTAACATCGGGGCCGCCAGGCTGTGCGGTGTAGCCCGGCAGATACAAATGCATATGGCAGTCGGTCGCGCCAGCCGGCACTTTCAAACGCGGCGCGCCCCCTTCCAGTGGACGCGTGTTGGCTGGGATGGACATACTCAAAACTCCTTCAAAGCATAGGTAATCAGCGCATCGCGGTTGATTTCAATCCCCAAGCCAGGGCCATCGGGAATGTTCATAACCCCCTGGTGATGCTCTAGGGGCGTTTTAACCACGGCCTGACGAAATGGATTTTCAGTGCGGTCAAACTCCATGATGGGTTCAAGTGGCGAGCGCCGTGGCGGATTGGGCGGCAGTGCAGCCATAAACTGAAGGCTCGCCGCCAGGCATACTGCGGTTCCCCATACGTGAGGCACTAAGCGCACGCCGTGCATGGCGGCCATATCTGCAATTCGGCGCATTTCGCTAAAGCCGCCGACGCCACAGATATCCGGCTGGATGATATCGATAGCCCTGCGTGCAAGCGGCTCCTGCATGGCGTAGCGGCCGTGCCAGTTCTCGCCACTTGCCACGGGAATGGGCTGGCTCGCTCTTACCGCTTGGTAAGTCTCAATCTGCTCAGGGAGTACCGGCTCTTCAAACCAGTCGATACCAAACGCCGCCGCACGCTGGCCTACCTCGATGGCTTCCAGATAATCGTAGCCGTGATTGGCATCAATCATAAGGCGCACATCCGGCCCGATTGCTTCACGCACGGCCTCAATCACTTTCAGATCTTCTTCAACATCAAAGCCGATCTTGATCTTTACGGCATGAAAGCCTTCGTGACGATAGCGCGCTACTTCCGCCGCTACGTCGCTGACACGCTCAACACCCTCGCGGCAAAACGAGCCGGTGGCATAGGCGCGCACAGATTCACGGAACCTCCCACCAAGCAGCGTGGAAACAGGTACGCCGAAGTGCTTGCCCTTGATGTCCCAAAGCGCAATATCGATACCGCTCAGAGCAGTCATGGTTAAGCCACGCTGGCCCTGATCACGCAGCCGATTATAAAGGTTAAGCCATACTTTCTCTGTTTGCAGCGGGTCTTCGCCAATCAGCGCCTGGGCGTATACCTGGACAATGGCCGCATTGGGCTTGGCAGGCCCCAAGCACTCGCCCCACCCAATGGTGCCGTCTTCACAAATGATTTCGACTAAGCAGTGCTGGCGGCGCGTGAATGACATCGAAGCACTTTCAAACGCTGTTTCAAGCTTATGATCCAGAATATAAGTCTTGACCGCTTCTATTCTCATGGCTGATTTTCCTGTCATGGCGTTATCTAAAAAGGCCAGGTAGCGTTAATAAAACTGCCGGGATGTAAGTCACCAGCATTAGCGCTACAAACAGCGCCAGGAAGAAGGGCCAGATGGTGCGAACTGCATGCTCAATTTTAATTTTCCCGATCACGCAGCCCACAAACAGGCACGCGCCTACCGGCGGGGTACATAAACCCAGCCCCAGGTTCATCATTAAAATGATGCCGAATTGGATAGGATCCATGCCAAACTGCATGGCTACCGGCAGGAAGATGGGCGTGCAGATCAGGATTAACGCCGCCATATCCATGATCATGCCCAATACCAGTAGAATCAGGTTAAGCATCAAAAAGATAACCACAGGCTTGTCTGAAATCGTCATTAACCCGGTGGTCAGCATTTCAGGCACGTTATAGAGCGCCAGCATATAAGAGAAAGCCGATGCGCAGCCCACCAGAATCATGACCAGCGATGTGGTTTTAACCGACTGAATAACGGCAGCCTTGAAGGACGACCACTTAAGTTCACGGTAGACAAGCCCGGTCACGATAATGGCGTAGATGGCGCCAAAAGCCCCGGACTCCGTTACCGTCAAGATGCCCGAAAGAACGCCGCCGACAATAATGACAGCGGTCATCAAGCCAGGCAGCGAGGCGATCAGGCTAAGAAACAGGGCTTGCCAGCCGGGAAATGCCTCACCTTTATAGCCACGCTTAACGGCCACGATATAAGCGGCCACGGCCAGGCTTAAGCACATCAGGATGCCAGGCACGATACCGGCAATAAAAAGCTGGGTAACGGAAATACCGCCGCCCGCCGCTACGGCATAGAGAATCATGTTATGGCTGGGCGGAATGACCACGCCGGCGACCGACGAGGTCACCGTAACGTTGACGGCATAGTCAGCGTCGTAGCCCTTCTCTTTCATCACCGGGATAAGAATCGAGCCCAAGGCAGACGTATCGGCTACCGCTGAACCCGAGATGCCGCCAAACAGCATCGAAGAGCTTATATTGACCATCCCCAGACCGCCGCGCATCCTCCCCACCATAGCGGAGGCCAGGCGAACAAGCCGGGTTGAAATGCCGCCGTGAAGCATCAGCTCACCGGCGAAAATGAAAAACGGAATCGCCAGTAGCGAAAAAACGGAAATGCCGGATAAGATACGTTGAAAGGCGACAAACAGCGGTAGCCCTTCATACATAAACGCAGCGACAGCGGCCAGCCCAACGGCAAAAGCGACCGGTGCACCTGCGACAAGGCCGAGAAAAAAAATTCCAAACAGTATCATCAGCCCCATGACTTATGCCCTCCCAGCGTTTCGAGACAGTAATCGTTGCACTATATCCGCCCCTGCAAACAGCATGATCAGCACGCCACAAATTACCAGTGGGGCTGCACGCCAGCTTTCAGAGAGACCAATCATTGGAATAGCCCTTTCCATGTTTGTCATGACCAGCTTCCAGCCCTGAGCCACCATAAAACCACCAAATACAAGAATGAAAAGATCCGAGATGTGGTGCATTAATCCGCGCAGAAAAGGAGGAAAGCTCTCTCGAACAAAGTCGATATTCAGATGGCTGTGGTATCTGACGCCGGCAGCGGCGCCCAAACAGGTGATATATACCACTAATATCAGGGAGGTTTGCTCTACCCAGGTTGGCGTGTTGTTAAGCACATAACGTCCAAAGACTAGCCAACCGAAAGTAGCAATAAGAACGACCAGCATGATGCCCGCCACAAGCACGCATAGCTCAGCCATGCCATCCAACACGCGGTCTACAGAGCCTTCTTTTGTCGTGCTTTTTCTACTGCTGGGTGTTTCAAGTTCTATACTCACGACACATTTCCTTTTAATCTTTCGGCGGCATCAAGCCGCCGAAAGGAAGTCATAAGAAAATTATTGAGCGGCTCTGATTTCCTCGATCAGCTCACCCGTGCCCGGGTTATTAGCGATAAAGTTTTCATACATCGGCTCCATCAATGTTTGGAAAGCCGCTTTATCTTCTACTTCATTAATTTCCACGCCGTTATCCAAGATAATCTGACGGCTCTCTTCAGAGCTTTCGACCCACAGCTCACGTTGCATGGTGGAAGCATTCATCGCTTCTTCACGAACGATTTCCTGGTCTTCTTCGGATAACTTGTCCCAACTGGCTTTGGCAACACACAGGCACTCGGGAATAATCAAATGCTCGGTTAAGGAGTAGTATTCCGCCGCTTCGTAGTGGTTGCTGGATTCAAAGGAGGGGTAGTTGTTTTCAGCACCATCCAGAACACCGGTGGTTAAACTCTGGTAAACCTCGCCATACGCCATTGGCGTCGCATTGCCGCCAAGCGCCTCCATCATCTCGACGTAAAGATCGTTATTCATGACCCGGATCTTTAAGCCCTGAACATCTTCTGGGGTGTTGATCGGATGCTTGGTGTTGTAAATGCTGCTGGCGCCTGAATCGAACCAGGAGAGCACTACCAGACCTTTATCTTCCAATGCATCAGCAAAGCGCTGACCAATCTCGCCATCCATTACCGTGTGCATATGGTCTACATCGGTAAATAGGAAAGGTAGCGAGAAAACATTCGTTTCCTTAACAATGGGTCCCATGGGCCCCATATTGAAATTAGCGAAATCCAACGCACCATTGCGGGTTTGCTCAATCGCATCAGACTGATCACCCAGCACGGCATTGTTGTAAACACGGGGGGTAACGCGCCCTTCTGTTTGCTCTTTAACTGCCTCGGCAAAGGCTTCAAGCGCTACCGTATTGGGGTAACCGTCAGGGTGAATATTCCAGCCCCGCCAGTTATCGGCTTGGGCAGAAACAGCAGCGGCTAATAGCGAGACACCCGTTAGGGCAAACAGCGCTTGGCGACGGATAGTTTTTGTTTTCATCACTTAAAACCTCTTATTATTACTTGTGGTTTTTTTCAGCTTTTAGAAAGAACGCGCTACACCAACCAGGCGCTCTAACTGCTGGCGTTGCTCTTGGGTGGGCATGGTTAAAGGCGCACGAACGCTTCCAGCCGGGCGGCCGATAATATCCGCGCCTTCTTTAATCAAGCTAACCGCGTAACCGGCTTTTTGATCACGCAGATCAATAAATGGAATAAAGAAATCGTTCGTGATTCGTTTAACGACGTCTTTATCACCGTTGCGGAGCGCTTTATAAAACGTAACCGCCATATCGGGTACAAAGTTGAATACCGCAGATGAATAGGTATTAACGCCAATTGACAGGTACGCTTCTGCGAAAATCTCTGCCGTAGGCACACCGCCCACATACACTAAGCGATCACCGACCGTTTTAATGATTTTGTTGAGTGCCTGAATATCGCCTTTACCATCTTTCAAACCGATAAGGTTCGAGCAGGCATCCGCGAGTGCTTGCACCGACTCGGCATTCAGAACCCCGTTCCCTCGGTTGTAGTAAATGACGTTGATATCAGTGGCATCACAAATTTGCCGCGCATACTCGACTAATCCATCCTGCGGACACTCTGTCAGGTACGGGGGCATCAACAAAATACCATCGGCACCGGCTTCAGAGGCGGCATCAGCAAAGGCCTTGCCCGCTTCAACACTTAACCCAGCGCTTGCGATTACCGGCAGCTTACCATCGACTACTTCCACCGCTACACGAACAATCTGGCGATACTCTTCAAGCGTCAAATTGAAAAATTCGCCCGTACCACCAGCTACAAACACGGCAGAAATGTCGTGGCTGATAAACCACGCTAAGCGCTCGCGGTAGCTTTTTTCGTCAAATTTTCCGTTCTGATCAAAATCGGTAATGGGAAATGACAGTAGTCCATCTCCAACTGCTTGTATTACTTCTTGTTTGGAAAATTTCACAGAAACGTCCTCATGCTTTCTCATCCATGTTTAATTACATGGCAATAGGTAAAATCGTAGTAAACTAGTTATTTGTCATACATCATACAAACTAGAAAATAATCAACACGCGCAACACCTGCAAGTAAAAAGCTTTAAGCTTCGACCAAAGTGCTAGCGTCTAAAATATCTTTTAAAAACCCAGTAATTTTTTTAAGCAATAAAAACAAGATTTTGCCCTAGAGGGTGCACCTTCATGGAGAACAATAGCCCCTAAGCAATTTTGCCGGAACCAACTTAATATCGGTAGGCATCAAATATTGATGATTAAATCCGGCTTAAAAAGCGGTGAATTAAACTCATCCGGATATCCGCCAGGGTTAGCCAGTACGCGCGTACCGGCATATATAAGATCCACCGGTTCATGAACGTGACCGTGTATCCATAGATCCATTTTGCCCATCAACTGCGGCAGATGAGAGGCAAAGGCTGGGGATAGCGCATCACCTAAATATTGATCAGGAATGCAGTGGTGAAGCGGCGCATGATGGCTGATCACTACCCTGGGACCATCAAACGGCTTGGACAGTTCGCCTTCAAGCCAAGCGAGGGCTTCAGTGTGCAGCTGCTGACTCGCTTGGGGTGTCAACGTCGTGCCCGGTGACGTTTGGATGATTCTGAAATCGGGCATGTAGCGCAGCGCTTTGGACTCGGTATGGGCTGGATTTTTCGTCGGATCACTGGCGTAAAGCGCAAAATCGGTCCAGAGGGTCGTGCCATAAAAGCGTACGCCGTTGAGCGTGACGGCGCGGTTATCCAGCAGTTCGATATCAAGCCGCTTGGCCTCTTTCTTAAGCTCTTCGCGCATCAGCGGCATACAGGTGCCATAGAACTCATGGTTCCCCGGCACAAACAGAATTGGCAGCGTGGGAAACTGCGCCCGTGCCCAGATTAAGCCTTCAGCTTTATGATGAATATCCCCCGCTAACATCACAACATCGGCCTTTACATCGGATAACGGGCGGCTGTCCGCAAAGTGCTCCAAGTGCAGGTCGGATAAAATACGCAGACGCATCCAATCTCCTTAACGGGAAAGCTCTTCGATAAACGAGTCGATAAGCCTGATCACCTGCGCTTCATCTTCGCGGTGAGGGGTGTGGTGAAGGTTTTTAAGTATTTCGCAGTGCGCCGGGCCTTGGATATACCGGGCAATACGTTCCGGCTGGCGGTGCGAGCCATATTCATCTTTCTCGCCGTGCAATACCAATGTGGGGCAATGCACGCGTTCAAGCGCGGGTACCAATGACCAGTTGATGAAGTCAGGATGCAGCCACGTATTAACCCAGGCATCTAACACCCAGCGGGCTTTATGACCGTGATATTTTTCCAGCTTTGAAAACTGTTCTGGCGCTTTAAAAGCGGCTTTTGCCTGTTCGATACCAGAACGTGTACGCGCCTCGTTAGCCGATTGAGCAGCAATCGTAATCAGCCCCAGACACCGTGACGCATAAGCGCCAGCACAGTGAATGGCCATGCAGCCGCCCACGCTATGGCCTAATACAATAAAGCGGTCTATCGCAAGCGCTGCACATAAAGCGGCAAAATCAGTGCCGGGTTCATCGTCAATAAAGCTCAACGGTGGCGGCTCAAGACAGGCGCTCGATTGACCAAACCCCAGCCGGTCATAGGCAATAACGCGGTGTCGGGTCTTTTCGCATAGCGCTGCTGGAAAGCTACGCCATAAGGCGGTACAGCCGAGAGAGTCGTGTAATAAAATAATCGGTGTATCAGAACTCAGCGCCGAGGGTTCCCAGCTGCGTGCAAACAGGTGTCCGTGAGACAATGACACCCAGTGGTCGTGATAAGCGATTGATGAGGTCATGGCGTAGCTCTATTGTTATTAAGCCTTTTTAAAACATATGTTGAAGACATAAGCTATGTGCCTAAACCAACATAGCACGTCGAGATATTCCGCAAAAACAATCTGCCAAAACAATCTGCCAAAACAATTTTTCAAAGACTATCTATCAAAAATTGTCTATCAAAATCTATCTATCAAAACCTATCCATCACAACACTGCATAACCACTTAGCATTTTAAGAAGCAATTCTGCAGCAAGTAGACGACTTCATCTATGCGTCTGTTTAAGCCGTCCTTGGCCGGATAAAGTGCGGCAGACGCTATGTGTCAGTCATTTACCTTGCGCGGCATTTTAAGAGCCAGTGAGAACGGTCGTTCCTTGCGACACTTGACAAAGCGCTTTACAGATATCACACGCGCTCTCCCCCCGACCCATCAGTTAATTCTACTATCGTGAGTTTTCAAGCCCACAGAACCTAGCGGCTCAGAACCCATTTTTTGCCATTTCCTCTCCTCGCATCCACTTTTCCACCTACGTGCATAATCTATCGAACGGAGCTTTCACACCCCTGCTGCATCGCAGCAAAAAACCGCTACACTTTACGAAGTACCCTATCTGGAGAATCCCACGATGGCCTTCCCGCTAATTCCTACTTCTTACGATGGTGATGTTCTACCCTTCTGGAGGCTCCAAGCATTATGGCAACGCACCTCCATGGAGCACTGAAAGCACACCTAGGCTAAGCATTTGGTTTTAAATGTAGTGTGATAAGAATAATCACCGGGACCAGAGCTTTTTTTGGCTCCGTGAATTATTTATGAAAAGCTTTTCCATTCAACGATGTAAGCAATTGCTTACAAGCGATGGTCATTTACCTACACCTTTTTGGCTAGCTCTGTGCTTAAAAAGCGCCTACTATCTAGCTTCGCAAGCCAATGCTGCGTCGCACAATAGAAAGTTTCATAACAAGGATATTAGATAACCTTCACAACAGGAGTGCATGCCATGCAACACTCAGCAACTCAATATTCGGCAACCAGCGCCTACATTATGGAAGTATGGGCACAACATGCCCTAAAGCAGCGCGCAGCGTTTGATGCGCTGGCTGCCTACATGCTCAAGCTGTAAGCGCTTTACAATGATATGCTTGAATCAACGCCTCACTATGAGGCGTTATTTGTTTAAATAAAGGCAAACCTAGGCCGGGCTATGCCTCAACGCTTTCGACTAGGTTTCCTTAAAAATATTCATGCGCTTTATAGCCTGACATGGATCACTGTCAAAGAACATTTGAACCAAGCATCCCCTCTCGATAAATCCGCTCTCTTCATAACAATGGAACGCCTTGACGGTTTTCACCGTAACGATCAAAACGTCTTATGAATATTGATGTTAGCTAAGCAGCTGAGAATTTTATAGTTATTTTCTCGGACAGGTATGGAGTTATATAACGAATTAATCTAATATTAATTAGGCTCATTAAAGCATTATTTTCAACGTGCCATTTTACTCGTATATAAACACATTGACTAAGGAACTGACAATGCCATCACCTTTGCTAG
>NZ_JBQTDC010000040.1:0-30702 GCF_052353045.1 Halomonas sp. AOP7-B1-5
TAAGGGCGAGAGCGGGCGGCCTCCGTATCAATTGTCTGCCATGCTCCGCGTCCATTGCATGCAGTTGTTTTACAACCTGAGCGATCCGGCCATGGAAGACGCCCTCTACGAGATCGAGTCCATGCGCCAATTCGCCGGTTTGAAACTGGACCGATTGCCGGACGAAACCACGATCCTCAAGTTTCGCCATTTTCTGGAACGCCACGGCCTTGGCAAGGTGCTGTTCCAGGAAGTGAACAACCACCTGGAGAAAAATGGCCTGATGCTGCGCGAAGGGAGCATTGTCGATGCCACTATCATCTCTGCGCCTAGTTCCACCAAAAACAAAAAAGGCGAGCGCGATCCGCAAATGCACCAAACTAAAAAAGGTAGCTCTTGGCACTTTGGCATGAAAATGCACATAGGTGTCGACGATAAGCTTGGGTTGATTCACAGCATTGAGACCACGGCTGCCAATGTCCATGACATTGTGCCTGCCGATAAGCTCCTTCACGGTGAAGAGCAACGCGTCTTCGGTGATGCCGGTTACCTTGGTATTCAAAAACGAGACGAGCACAAGCACCGCAACGATGTCTCTTGGTATATTGCCAAACGGCCTGGCACCCGCAAGCAGCTAGATGCCAGGCGACAGAAAGTCGAAAAAATCAAAGCCAGTATCCGTGCCAAGGTGGAACACCCCTTTCGGTACATCAAACACGTTTTTGGTTATGGCAAGGCTCGCTATCGTGGACTGGCCAAAAACACTCAGCGCCTGCACTTGCTGGCGGCGTTCAGTAACCTGCTAATCAGTGAAAAATACCTATGGGAATAGGGCGATTGCGCCCGTTTTCCGCTCAATGAGCGGGAAAGGGGCAAAAATACACAAAGAACGGGAGAAGAGTGTCTGAATTTTCGATTTTTTGTCGGCTCAAGTGAGCGTTGATGAATATCGGCAGTTATTCAGACCTTCCCTAATTAAAAAATTAAGGCGATGCCGCCTTGAGAGATTGCTGTTCAGCCTCTGTAGGCACCGGCAGCTCGGACGTGCAGTGGCCGCACCGGACGGCTTTGATAGGCACGGTCATGAAACAGTACGGGCAGGGCTTCTCGACCGGGCTTTTGGGCGCTTCCACCTCTTCACGCTTTAAGCGGTTGATCGTTCTAACCAGCATGAAGACCACAAAGGCCACAATCGTGAAACTGACCACTGCATTGATAAACAGCCCAACGTTTAGGGTGACGGCTCCGGCTGCTTGAGCAGCCGCCAAGGTGGGGTAAGGGCCTGCAACGCTGCCCTGACTAAGCACGACAAACAGATTGGAGAAATCAATACCACCCACTAATAGGCCGATAATCGGGTTCATGACATCCTTGACGAGGCTTTGTACGATCAGTGTAAAAGCGCCGCCTATAATAATCCCCACCGCCATATCCACCACGTTGCCTTTAACGGCAAACTCGCGGAACTCCTTGAAAAACTTGGCCATTGATGCCTCCTTACGTTCTTTAGCTTATTAGCTTATAGCGTTTTTTTAAATGTAAAACCTTTGGGTTCAATGAGTTATTAAAACGACGTTTAACTTTGAAACAAACGTTTCATTAATCACTGATGCCCGCCTTACATCTCCATTAATCGCCCCAGTGGCGACTTCCAGTGTTCTATTTGCGACATCTGCTGAATTGCTTTTCAGATTGCTTTGTCAGTATAAGTGTCATTCGTGCCAATATGCAGGTAAGCAGTAAGTATCTAGCGCAGGGACCCAAAACAAGACGCCAGCGACATAGACAGATAATAAAAAGAAAACCAATGACGTTTAGGTGATAGAGGTAAAGACCATGACAATTGATCAAGTAAAAAAACCCACCACAGTAGGTCACTCGAACGTACCGCAAACCCTCGGTTTTCTGCTGTTGGACAACTTCACCCTTATCTCTCTGGCATCAGCGATTGAGCCCCTGCGCATGGCCAACCAGCTAGCGGGGCGCGAGCTTTACCGCTGGTACATGCTGACTCAGGATGGCTCTCCGGTTCGCGCAAGCGACGGCCTGCATGTAACGCCTGATGCCTCAATGCATGCACCGCTGTCACTTGACTGGGTCGTGGTATGTGGCGGCGTCGCCCCTCAGCATAGTGTCAGCCGCGATCACCTGCATTGGCTGCAGGCGCA
This sequence comes from Halomonas sp. AOP7-B1-5, assembly GCF_052353045.1. NCBI lineage: Bacteria > Pseudomonadati > Pseudomonadota > Gammaproteobacteria > Oceanospirillales > Halomonadaceae > Halomonas > Halomonas sp. AOP7-B1-5. The sequence continues at coordinate 2,148 of NZ_JBQTDC010000040.1, forward strand.
GTCGCGCCAGCTACGGCGCCTGGGCGCTATCTGTACGGGTAGCTGGGCGCTGGGTCAGGCGGGCCTGCTGGATCATTACGAAACCAGCATTCACTGGGAATGCTTGGCGTCCATTCAGGAAGCGTTTCCGAAGATTGTGCTGACCACGCGGCTTTTTTCCATCGACCGCGACCGGTTTACCGCCTCGGGCGGCACGGCACCGCTGGATATGATGCTCAACCTGATCGCTCACGATCATGGTAAGGAGCTTTCGGCAGGCATTTCCGAAATGTTCATCTACGAGCGTATGCGCAACGAGCAGGATCAGCAGCGCGTACCGTTAAAGCACGTGCTGGGCACGACCCAGCCCAAGCTGCTGGAAATCGTCGCGCTGATGGAATCCAACCTTGAAGAGCCGCTTGAGCTCGACGAGCTGGCAAGTTACGTCGACGTTTCCCGTCGCCAGCTGGAGCGCCTGTTCCAGCGCTACCTGCACTGCTCGCCCTCGCGCTACTATCTGAAACTTCGTCTGTTGCGTGCACGTCAGCTACTCAAACAGACGCCGCTATCCATCATCGAAATTGCCTCGGTGTGCGGCTTTGTTTCAACCCCGCACTTTTCCAAGTGCTACCGCGAATGCTTCGGTATTCCGCCGCGCGATGAACGTCTGGGCATCCATACGCGCCAGAAATATGAAAAATCGCCCCCTTTGCTTAAACGCTGGGGAGTAGAACCGGCAAGCAGCGAACCGACATCGAGCGCCTTGCTGGCGCTTGCCTATGCACAGGGCGAACCCACCTTTGCCAGCGTGCCGTTGCTTACCTGAAAGCGTACTAATTGAAAACGTACTAATTGAAAACGTTCTAATTGAAAGAGTACTAGCTGACACAGCATTAGTCGTTGATATCAGAGCTGCCTAAAAGGCGGCTCTTTTTCGTTAAGCCTTTTGCCATATCACGCCACCTTCTTTGCTTTTGTGACTTCCCCGTTTTCTTTTGTACCGCTTAACCCGGCTGCTCGCCAGGTTTCCTGCACGTGCTTTTCACACGATGACGCTTTTGGAATTTCCGTCGTCGTTTCCAAGCGCAGATCGACACCACCTCAACGCTATGCTCCCTACATAAACAATTCTGGAGCTACGTTATGAACCCTGCTGAATTGCACCAAGACGCCATCGTCATTGACGGCCTGATTATTGCCAAATGGAACCGTGAGCTTCTGGAAGACATGCGCCGTGGTGGCCTGACCGCGGCCAACTGCACCGTCTCGGTGTGGGAGGGGTTCAAGGCAACGGTAGATAACATCGTCGCCTCCAACAAGCTGATGGAAGAGTGCAGCGATCTGGTACGCCCGGTGCGCACTACGCGTGACATCATGCGTGCCAAGGAAGAGGGCAAGACCGGCATCATCTTCGGCTTCCAGAACGCCCACGCCTTTGAAGACCAGATCGGCTACGTCGAGATCTTCAAGCAGCTTGGCGTAGGCATCGTGCAGATGTGCTACAACACCCAGAACCTGGTGGGTACTGGGTGCTACGAGCGTGATGGCGGGCTTTCCGGCTTTGGCCGCGAGATCGTTGCCGAGATGAACCGCGTAGGCATGCTGTGCGATCTTTCCCACGTCGGCGCCAAGACGTCTGAAGAAGTCATTCTCGAATCCAAAAAGCCGGTGTGCTATTCCCACTGCCTGCCCTCCGGGCTTAAAGAGCACCCGCGCAACAAGTCCGATGCAGAACTCAAATTTATCGCCGACCACGGCGGCTTTGTCGGCGTCACCATGTTCACCCCTTTCCTCAAGAAGGGCGTTGATTCGACCATCGACGACTACGTTGAGGCGATTGAGTACATCATGAACATCGTGGGTGAAGACGCCATCGGTATCGGCACCGACTTCACCCAGGGCCATGATCAGAACTTCTTCGAATGGCTGACCCATGACAAGGGCTACGCCCGCCGCCTGACCAGTTTCGGCAAGATCATCAACCCGGAAGGCATCCGTACCATCGGCGAATTCCCCAACCTGACAGAAGCGCTCTTGAAGCGTGGCATGAGTGAATCCCAGGTGAGAAAGATCATGGGCGAGAACTGGGTGCGCACTCTGAAGGACGTGTGGGGCGAATAAGCGCCTGCACTACCGTTCGACAAGACCCTGGAAGCCTTTGAATAACTCAATGTCTTTCAAATAAATATAAGTGTAAGGAATACGACCGTGACCACAACCGCCCCCGAACTCCCGATTGACGTCGACAGCGAAACCGGTATCTGGACGACCGATGCCCTGCCGATGCTGTACGTTCCGCGCCACTTTTTCGTCAACAACCACATGGCGGTTGAGGAAGCGTTGGGCGCCGAAAAATACGCCGAGATTCTCTATCACGCCGGCTACAAGAGCGCCTGGCACTGGTGCGAGAAAGAGGCCGAGCTCCACGGGCTTGAAGGCGTGGACGTGTTCGAGCACTACATGAAACGCCTCTCCCAGCGCGGCTGGGGCCTGTTCATCACCGAAGACATCGACCTGGATGCGGGTACCGCTCGCGTGCGTCTTGAGCACAGCGCGTTCGTGTACCAGATGGGCAAAGTGAACCGCAAGATCGAGTACATGTTCACCGGCTGGTTCGCCGGGGCCATGGACCAGATTCTGGCGGCGCGGGGAAGCGAGATGCGTACGGTTGCCGAGCAGACCCAAAGCGGCGCCGAAGAGGGCTGTGAGCACGGCCTGTTTGTTGTCACGCCCAAGCACTGAGGAGTGTCGTCATGGCATTCGAAGCACTTTTCAAGCCGATCCAGATCGGCAGCCAGACCATCCGCAACCGCGTGGTCAGCACGGCCCACGCCGAGGTCTACGCCACCGACGGCGGCATGACCACCGAGCGCTACGTCAAATACTACGAAGAGAAAGCCAAGGGCGGCTGTGGTCTGTGCATCTGTGGCGGCTCGTCGATTGTTTCTATCGATAGCCCCCAGGGCTGGTGGAGCTCGGTCAACCTCTCCACCGACCGCATCATCCCGCACTTTCAGAATCTGGCGGATGCCGTGCACAAGCACGGTGGCAAGATCATGATTCAGATTACCCACATGGGCCGTCGCTCACGTTGGGATGGTTACGACTGGGCAACACTGGTGTCACCATCGGGCATCCGCGAGCCGGTTCACCGTTCGACCTGTAAAACCATTGAAGTTGAAGAAATTCACCGCATCATTTATGACTTCACCCAAGCGGCACGCCGGGCGAAGGAAGGCGGGCTGGATGGCGTCGAGCTGTCCGCCGTGCACCAGCATTTGATCGACCAGTTCTGGAGCCCGCGCGTCAACAAGCGTACCGACGAGTGGGGCGGAAGCTTTGAGAACCGCATGCGCTTTGGCATGGAAGTACTCAAGGCGGTGCGTGCTGAAGTGGGCAACGACTTCGTGGTGGGCATGCGTATCACCGGCGACGAGTTCCACCCGGACGGCCTGACCCACGAGGACATGAAAAAGATCGCCGCGTATTACGACGCCACCGGCATGGTCGATTACTTCGGCGTGGTTGGCTCGGGCTGCGATACCCACAACACCTTAGCCAACGTCATTCCCAACATGTCATTTCCGCCGGAGCCCTTCTTGCATCTGGCATCCGGCATCAAGGAAGTGGTCAACGTTCCGGTCATTCACGCTCAGAACATCAAGGACCCCAACCAGGCGCAGCGCATTCTGGAAGGCGGCTATGTGGATCTGGTCGGCATGACCCGCGCCCATATCGCCGACCCACACCTGATCGCCAAGATCAAGATGGGCCAGATTGACCAGATCAAGCAGTGCGTAGGCGCCAACTACTGCATCGACCGCCAGTATCAGGGCCTCGACGTGCTGTGCATCCAGAACGCCGCCACCTCACGCGAGTACATGGGCCTGCCGCATATCATCGAGAAGAGCGAAGGTCCCAAACGCAAGGTGGTCGTCGTGGGCGGCGGCCCGGCGGGTATGGAAGCCGCCCGCGTGTGCGCCGAGCGCGGCCACGACGTTACCCTGTTTGAAGCCAGTGAGCAGATCGGCGGCCAGATCACCATCGCATCCAAAGCGCCCCAACGTGACCAGATTGCCGGTATCACGCGCTGGTATCAGTTGGAGCTCAACCGTCTTGAGGTGGATCAGCGTCTGGGCACCAGGGCCGATGAGGCGACCATCCAGGACCTGCGTCCGGATGTAGTGATTCTGGCCACCGGCGGGCAACCGTTCCTTTCGCAGGTGCCGGAATGGGGTTACGACAGCGATAAAGACAAGAGCCTTGTGGTCAGTACCTGGGATATTCTCAACGGTACGGTGGCACCAGGCAAAAACGTGCTGATCTTTGACACCATCTGCGAGTTTTCCGGGGTTTCCGCGGCGGACTACCTGGCCGACAAAGGATCAAAAGTCGAGATCGTTACCGACGATATCAAGCCAGGTGCGGCGGTAGGGGGCACGACTTTCCCCACTTACTACCGCAGCCTGTACGACAAAGAAGTCATCATGACCTCGGATCTCGCCCTGCATAAGGTCTACCGCGAAGGCGATTCGCTAGTCGCAGTGCTCGAAAACGAGTACACCGGCGCGCTGGAAGAGCGAGTGGTGGATCAGGTGGTGGTCGAAAACGGCGTTCGCCCGGATGAAGCACTCTATTACAGCCTCAAGGAGCAGTCGCGTAACAAGGGCCAGATGGATCTCGAAGCGCTCTACGCGATCAAGCCCCAGCCCTGCCTACAAGAAACCGGTGATGGTTTCGCGCTGTTCCGCCTGGGTGACTGCACCGCGCCACGCAACACGCACGCTGCTATTTATGACGCGCTGCGGCTTTGCAAGGACTTCTGACAATAACGCTGTAAGCTGAACGTCATGGGCCGCACGGCTCATGACGTTTTGTACTTACGGTGTCTCTGAGAGGAGAGACGCCATGCTTGATACCCTTCTGCCGATTCTGCTGTTTTCTGCGCTCGCGCTTGCCGCCATCGGTGCCGTGCGCCGGGTGCGCCTGTGGCGCCAGGGGCGGCCCTCTCCTGTACCAACTATCAGCGGCCTAATGCAGGTTCCCAGGCGCTACCTGGTAGACCTGCACCACGTCGTCGAGCGGGACAAGTACATTTCACACACCCACGTGGCCACTGCCGGCGGTTTTGTGCTGGCCGCGTTACTGGCTATCGTGGTTCACGGCTTTGGCCTGGACAGCACGATTCTTGCCTGGGTTCTGCTAGCCGCCACCATCAGCATGTTCATAGGCAGCCTGCTGGTCGCCAAGCGGCGCAGCCCGCCGCCCTCACGGCTCTCCAAGGGCCCGTGGATGCGTCTGCCCAAGAGCCTGATGGCATTTTCCATCGGCATGTTCGTAGTCACCCTGCCCACCGCGGGTATTCTGCCTGAAGGCATTTTCCAGAGCGGCGCGGGCTGGATCGCGGCCTTAGTGCTGGCCGCGGTCATCGTCTGGGGCCTGGGCGAGATGTTCTTCGGCATGACCTGGGGCGGACCGATGAAGCACGCCTTTGCTGGCGCCCTGCACCTGGCCTTCCATCGTCGCCCGGAGCGCTTTTCAAATCGCGCTGGAGGGGAGCACCGGTCAACCGGCCTCAAGCCGCTGGCGCTTGATGACGACCGGACAAAACTGGGCGTCGAAGTGCCGGCCGACTTCACCTGGAACCAGCTTTTAGGTTTCGATGCCTGCGTCCAGTGCGGGCGCTGTGAAGCCGTTTGTCCGGCTTTTGCCGCTGGCCAGCCGCTTAACCCCAAGAAGTTGATTCAGGATATGGTGGTCGGCATGGCCGGCGGCAGCGATGCCAACTACGCAGGCTCCCCTTACCCCGGCAAGCCGGTGGGCGAGCATGCTGGTACGCCTCACGGGCCGATTGTGGACCGTGCGGGCGGCGCGCTGGTGGATGCCGAAACACTGTGGTCCTGCACCACCTGCCGCGCCTGCGTAGAAGAGTGTCCGATGATGATCGAGCATGTGGATGCCATCGTCGATATGCGCCGCTTTCTAACGCTTGAGCACGGCAACACGCCCAACAAGGGCGCGGAGGTGCTGGATAACCTGATCGCCACAGATAACCCGGGCGGCTTTGATCCGGATTCGCGCCTGCACTGGGCGGCGGATCTCAACCTGCCGCTGATGGCCGACAAGCGCGAAGCCGAAGTGCTGCTGTGGTTGGGCGACGGCGTGTTCGACATGCGCAACCAGCGCACCCTGCGCGCCTTTATCAGTGTGCTGCGTGCCGCGAACGTGGATTTTGCCGTACTGGGTACCGAGGAGCGCGACAGCGGCGACGTGGCAAGGCGCCTGGGCGATGAAGCCACCTTCCAGAGCCTGGCCAAACGCAATATCAGAACGCTTGCCCAGTATCGCTTTTCGCGCATCGTTACCTGCGACCCGCACAGTTTCCACGTGCTGAAAAACGAGTATGGGGAACTTGGAACGCCGGAGACACCTGCTGATTATCATGTGCAGCACCACAGCACCTATATCAACGAGCTGGTACTCGCTGACAAGCTCACCTTCAAGGCCTGGAAAGGCGGCAGCGTGACCTACCATGACCCGTGTTATCTCGGCCGCTACAACGGCGAGTACGAAGCCCCTCGGGACGTACTCCGTGCACTCGGCATTGAAGTAAAAGAGATGGCCCGCTCCGGCTACCGCTCGCGCTGCTGCGGCGGTGGTGGCGGCGCACCAATCACCGATATCCCCGGCAAACAGCGTATCCCCGATATGCGTATGGAAGATGTTCGCGAAACCGGTGCTGACCTGGTTGCGGTGGGCTGCCCGCAGTGTACTGCCATGCTTGAAGGCGTTGTTGAGCCCCGTGCTGACATCAAGGATATTGCCGAGCTGGTCGCCGATGCGTTGATCATCAAAACGCCTGACGACAAGGCGACCCAAAGTAAGCCCGCGCCAGCAGCATCGCGCACCGTCCTGGAGGCAACGCCATGAGCGAGCTTGTTCGTCGCGACCCTCGCAAAGCGTGGATCGCCCGTAACCGTCTGCACCCGCAGCACCTTGAGGTGCTGGCCGAACTGGGTGGCGGCGCGGTGGCCAGTGAATGGATGGGGCCCAACGGCGTGATGCGCCGTAACCCCCACGCGGTCGGTTTTATAGGCCCCAACGGCATTCGGCGTATCGATCGCAGCGGCGCCCAGCAGGCAGCCCAGGCGCCGGGGCGCAGTACTGAGGCCAAGGATGCACGACGGCACGTGGTTATCGATGCGCCAGCGTTTATGGTGGCGGTGGTGCCCGATATGGCCGGCGGGCGTCTTTCATCTCACGACCGTGATTTGCTGGGGCTTGCCCGCCAGCTGGCCGACGCTGACCCGGCCCAACCCGGCGCCGTGCTGGCGATCGTGTTTGGCGAGCATAAAGAAACCGCCTTTGATGAGGCGGGCATTGACCGGCTAATGCATCTGGAAGGTGAGCGCTTCTCGGGCTATCTGCCTGAGCTTAGCGTCGCCACCCTGCAAGGCGTTGATCGTGAAATGGCGCCCCGCTACTGGCTACTGCCCGACTCAAGCGTCGGCGGTGAGCTGGGCCGACGCCTCGCTGCACGGCTTGGCGAGCGCCCGGCCGCTCAGGTCTGGCAGGTCGAGGCAGACGCTGAAAGCGCGACCGGCTGGCGCTGTACCGCGCGTGGTGCAGCGGGTAGAAGCGATATTACCCGCAGCCTGCCCCGTATCGTGCTGGCCCTGGCCGAGTGCGCCGACCCGGTCAGCGAGACCCGCCACGCGGCGGAGCCGATCGCGCTTTCCCAAGGCCTTCCCGATGTGCTCGGACGTATCGAGGATATGGGCGAAGTGGCGGTTGACCCGGCCAGCGTGTCGCTCGCTGAAGCTGAATTCATTCTGTCCGCCGGTAACGGCGTCAAGGATTGGGACAGCTATCACCACGCTGCCGACGTACTCGGCGCCACCAAGGGCGCGTCACGCGTGGCGGTGGACGACGGCTTTATGCCGCGGGATCGCCAGGTAGGCGCCACCGGCACCTGGGTATCTGCCCGCGTCTACGTGGCGATTGGAATCTCCGGCGCCATCCAGCACCTTCAGGGCATTCAGAGCTGCGACAAGGTCGTGGCCGTCAACCTCGACGAAGGCTGCGACATGGTCAAGCGCGCTGATCTTGCCGTGATCGGCGATGCCAGCGCCGTGCTCGCCGCACTAGTGAAACGCGTCGAGCAGTACCGCGCCGAGCAGCAGGAGAACCGCGATGCCGCATGATGTCAGTAACACAAATGCCAAATCATCCACACCGAGCGGATTAAACGTTACCGTGCTGGTCTCAGTAGGTCGCCATCCGCTGACCGCGCGAGCCCGCCGCTCAGATCAGGACGCCCGCGCCGTGGAAATGGCCCTGACCCTGCAAAGCGCTTCGGTCAGCCTGCTGCATGCAGGCCAGCAGGATAGTGAAAACGAAGAGGCCATCCGCGGCTATCTCGGCATGGGTATCGACTCTGTCGACTTGATCGAACAAAAACCCCAGGCCGATGTAATACCTGCGCTGGCCAAAGCGCTGCGCGCAAGCGCTGCGCAACTGGTGCTGACCGGCACCCGCGCTGAAACCGGCGAGGCCTCGGGCATAACGCCTTACCTGCTGGCAGAGGCGCTGGGCTGGCCGATCATTACCGGCCTGGCCGCAGTCGAGAAAATCGAGCAGGGTACGGCGGTGGTGCTTCAGGCCCTACCCCGCGGCAAGCGCCGGCGCCTGCGCATTCGCCTGCCGGCGATTGCCACCGTGGATAGTAGCGCGCCTCCAGCACGTCAGAGCGCCTTCGGCCCGGCCAAACGTGGCGAGCTAGCTATCCACCTAGAACCCAGCGCGATCGATGAAGCGCTGGGCACGTGGCACATTCAGCCAGCACGCAAACGCCCCAAACGGCTCAAGATCGTCAAGTCCTCCTCGGCGCGCGACCGCTTCAAGGCTGCCGCCGCCAAAGCCGATGGCGGCGGTGGGCAAACGCTTAACGATGTCACCCCAGAACAGGGCGCCGAGGCGATCTTCAAACTGCTCAAGGAGGAAGGGGTACTGCGCTAGGTAATGAGTGCTTCTAGTGATGTGATTTTCAGCCCGCCGACCGGCGGGCTTTCTTTTACGTAACGATTGCGTTGAAGCACGCGGCAGTCTCGAGTAACTCGTAGCGAGGGTCTTTCGCCAAGGATGGCGAAAGTAGCGCCCAAGGAAGGGTTCACAGCGCCCTCGCGTAGAGTTACTCGAGTCCGCTGCCCACCAAATCTGGCTTTAATGGCCCCAAACGGATTTAAACCATTCACACAGCCGCTTACTTTCCTACAAACCCCGGATAAAGCCGCAAACGCTGCCTTTCCCGGTGCAGGCCAATCCCCGCATGCGCCACTAGCACGGTGATGACCATTGCCCCACCCGCCAGCGTCGAGGCCGTAGGCTCTTCGCCAAGCCACCACCACACCCACAGCGTGCCCAACGCCGTTTCCACCAGATAGAAAAGCGCCACCTCGGTCGACGGTAGATAGCGCGTGGCGCTGTTGATCAGCACGGTAGCCAGCGGCATCTGGATAAGCCCCATCACAGCGAGTACGCCGTAGCGCGGAGCATCCAACGAAAATGGCGCGGCCAAAGGCAGCGCGATGGCCGCCGAAAGCAAGCCCCCGCCGGCAATCACCACGATACGGTCAATATCGGGATAGCGGCGCAGCACCGTTAGATTGCCCCCGATCGCCAGTGCCGCAGCCAGAGCATACAAGTTGCCCACCAGCATCCCCGTGGCGCCCTCGCCCATAAAGACCAGGCTCATGCCCAGCATGCAGATGACAATCGCCACCAGCGTTCGCAAGGCAACACGCTCTTTGAGAAACACCCGTGAAAACAGTGCGGCGAAAAGCGGCGCAGTGCTAAGAATCACCACCACGTTAGCCACGCTGGCGTTCATCACCGCGAGCACGAAAAGCGCTGAAATCAGCCCCAGCAGTATTGCCGAGACCAGCGACGAGAACGGATTAGCGCGCAGCCTGACCAGCCGGTTGCCTACCAGGCACAACAGCCCCAGCACGCTGAACATCAGAAAGCCGCGCCAAAAAACGATGGTCCACCCATCGGTATCCGCCAGGCGGATCAGCAGGCCGTCGAAGCTGAGAAACACCACGCCCAGTATCACCATAAGCAGACCGCGTTGGTAAGGACCGCGTTGGTAAGGACTTAGCTGCATTACATTGTCTCCCGGTTGGCAAAAAAGATAACCGCCCGCCCAATGGGCGAGCGGTTAAGCCTGACAGCCGATGAATGGCTTCCCCGACTAGCTGGTCATGCGCGCGGCTAATGCCTTCTGCTGGCGAGGGCGAACCACCCAGAAGCCCACTGCCCCAGCCATCAATAACATGCTGCCACAGCCAATCGCCAGGGCGTAGCCGCCCTGCACGGCACTGGCATCCACATTAAACTGAGTGGCAAACCCAGCCAGCGTCACCGCATACTGCTGCCACAGGAATATTCCGATGGCCACACCGGACAGCATGGTGCAGAGCGCAATCAAACGCGTACCCGTCATCCAGCCGCTGACGGCCTGGGCATCAAACTCATGCAGAAACGCCTGGTAGACTTTTTCGGCCTGGGTAACGCGGGTTACACGAGAGGCCAGCACAATCGCCACAAGCGCCATCAGCGTGCTCAGCAGCACCGGGTGCAGATGCACCGGTAGGCTAAGCCACTCGGCCTGAATCATCATCGAGATCGCAACATTGCCCACAAATCCCACCGCTAAGCCCCAGCCAGCGCCCGCAGCGGTAATGCGCTTGCTCCAGATACTCATCAGCGCCACCGGCCCCCAGGAGGAAGCAAACAGCGTAGCGGCAAACCACACCACCGACATCACCGCCGGCGGCTGGAATAGCGCCAGCAACAGCGCGATCAACCCCGCCGCCAGCACTGCGATACGGCTTTTGCGCATGGCCGATTTCTCATCCAGCGAAGCGGGCAAGATATCGTTGGAAAGGCTAAAGCCTATGATCGACAGAAACGTCGAGCAGGACGACAGCCCCGCGGCGAACACGCCGGTCAAAATGACCACGCCAAGCCAGGTCGGCAGTATGTTGAGCGCCACCCAGATCATGGAGCGTTCAGGATCAAGCCCTGAATCGTAAAGGTTGATCGCCGCGCCGGTCATCATCATCAAGGCGTAGAAAATCGCCAGCGCCACGGCGGTAAGCATGGCCGAGCGCATCACTACGTGTTCATTGCGCGCCATCAGATAACGGCTGGACTGCCAGGGGCTTGCCGCTAGCACCGCCGCCCACACCAGACCCAGCGTCAAGCCCCAGGTCAGCGCACTGCGCACCGGGTTTCGCTTATGGGGCATCGAGGAGGACTCGCCCATCCCCGGTGCTGAAGGCTCGGCCACCTCGCCTACTTCAGTCTGGGTGAGAAGCGATACATCCAAGGCCAGTTTCTCGGCAGCGCCCGCTACGGCATCCAGCGCCGTGCCCAGCGCATGGATAGGGTAACGGTCGGTATGCCATGGCAATACCGGTGCTGCCAGACCTAGCTTTTCAGCCAAGGCGTCCATCCACTCAAGCCCCAGTGCATCCCACCCGGAAGCACGCATCTAACGCGTACCGGCTCATAAAAGGATGTTTTAAAAATCCAGCAGGCATGGGCGCTTAGCCTCCTTTTAGCGTTATAGAGAACCACAAGAACAGTTTAGACATGCGAAACTGAACACATTTGTACACATGTTCGCCATTCGAACTATACGCTAAAGAGAGGGAAAGGCGTTTGCAACCGTCATTCAGCAGTCGCTTTGACTCACCATCGAATGCATCTTGGCTGCGACAGAAATCGGCCATGATGCATGTTCTCTATCATGGCCAAGCGAATGAGGTCGGGATTTTCGACTGAAAACAAAAAGTAAATCTTACCGATGGCGTAACGCCAAAATGCTGTCGGAGATGGTTTTTTCGTAATTAGAGGGGTGTGTTTCTTACATCACGCCTGATAACCGCATGAATGTTTAATAAACCTCTGGCTGCTTTTTAAACAGCGCCTATCGAGCCTTCATAATAGCGTCAAGAGCCGCTTGATATCCGTGTACTCCAAGCCCTGCGATCACCCCATCGGCGCGCAGCGACACATAGGAGTGGTGGCGAAAACTCTCACGCTTGTGCACATTGGAGATATGCACTTCGATGACAGTGCCTTCGAACGCGTTTAGCGCATCGAGTATGGCAACCGATGTGTGCGTATAGGCTGCCGGGTTTATAATTATCGCCTGGCTACCGTCCTGACGGGCGGCGTGTATTGCATCGATCAGTGCGCCTTCGTGGTTGCTTTGAAAGCAGTTGATTTCCCACCCTGCCAACACTGCCGTCTCGCGCAGCTGGTTATTCACGTCATCCAGGGTTTCATGACCATAGATTTCGGGCTGTCGTGTGCCTAAAAGGTTGAGGTTCGGCCCGTGAAGCACCGTTACTTTTTGTTGGCCCATAAGTAGCTTTCCTAATGGTGAGTAAAGCAAATGTGAGGCGCGCATATATCATGGCACAGACTAACGAATAATTGTTCGCTATTCGAACAACATGTTACATTGGAATTTTGAAATGCGTCCAAACGGTGGATCATTCGTTATGAAAGACTCTTTACAAGAAGACACTCTCACGCCCGATAGCCGTGACTTTGTTTCAGCGCTTGCCAGTGGCCTGGATGTCATCTTGGCGTTTGACGATACCCATTCGCGCATGACGTTAAGCGAGGTCGCCGCGCGAACCGACATGAACCGCGCCAAGGCGCGCCGCTTTCTACTAACACTGCACGCCTTGGGCTATGTTCGCAAACATCAGCGCTATTTCGAGCTGGCACCCAAGGTCTTGCAGCTAGGCTATTCGTTTCTTTCCGCTAATAATTATCGTAGCGTTATCCAGCAGTACTTGGAAGATATTACCGCGCAAACCGGCGAATCCTCATCGCTTGGCCAGCTTGAAGGTGATGATGTTATCTATATCGCACGCTCGGCCGCGCCTCACCGCTTGATGGCGATCTCCCTTTCCGTGGGTACACGTCTGCCGGCGGCCCATACCTCAATGGGCCACGTGCTGCTTGCCCAGCTATCTGAGCGGGCGTTGGAAAGCTATCTTGAGCGTATCGCACTGAAGCGCTACACCGATAAAACCATTATCGACAAGGGCGCGCTTAAAAAGCGGATTGAAACGGTACGTCAACAGGGTTATGCCATTGCCGACCAAGAGCTGGACTCGGGCTTGCGCTCATTAGCAGTACCTGCGTTTAACGCATCAGGGCAACTGCTTGGGGCAATCAATATCAGTACGAACGCAGCGCGCATTGATATGGATACACTGCTGGAGGAATACTTGCCGCTTTTACAAGACAAAGCGGCGCAGATCCGAGCTTCTATTACGACCTAGGCTAATAAAGCGTTGTCATTAATTAGTAGGCTATGCTTAAAGGCCCGCTGCCGGTGAACTATCCATGACCCTTCCCCTCTACCTAGGCCTACCCATGTGGGCGAATCAGGACTGGCAGAGCAGCCTTTATGCTCGCCACGCCAAGACCGACCTGCTCAGCGACTATGCCAGCGTGTTCTCAAGCGTAGAGGGCAATACGACGTTTTATAGCGGCGCGCCGAAAATGGAGACGATTGCCGCCTGGGCTCGCCAGGCACCGGCTCACTTTCGCTTCTGCTTTAAACTACCGGCAAGCGTTACTCACGATCAGCGGTTGACCAATCTCGACGACGTGTGGGCTTTTCTAACCGCGTTGACGCCGCTTCATGACCGGTTAGGTCCTACCATGGTTCAATTACCGCGTGACTTTGGCCCTAACGAACTTCCTAAGCTAGAAGCGTTATTAAACGGCTGGCCCGGGCATTTACCCTGTGCCGTCGAGGTCCGTCATCCTGACTTTTTCCACAAAGGCGCGGCAGAAAAAGCCCTTAACCAATTGTTGATAACTTATTGTGCCAATCGGGTGATGCTGGACGTGCGTCCGGTCTTTTCTACACCGGCTAATGGCCACTTGGGCCTTGCTCATGCCCAACAGGAAAAGCCGAAACTCCCGCTACACGTGCTTTCCACAGGTAATTTTCCGGTCATTCGCTTTATTGGCCATATTGACAAAACGATTAATACGGGCTACTTCGCACCTTGGAAAGCACAGCTAAAGCTGTGGATAAGTCAGGGGAAAACCCCTTTCTTATTTGTGCATACTGCCGACAACCTCAAGTCCCCGGACATGGCCCGAACGCTCTACAATGCGCTTGACGAACTCACCTGCCTGCCACCGCTTAATGCCTTTCCCGGCGAGACGCAAAACCAACTGTTTTAACCTAATATTAATTTAACCTAACTGGCACGGGCCCTCCTGATCGGATAAATTGCGCATACTTTCGATAAGCGAGGGGGTTGGGCTTATCGAACATGCGTAAATGGGACGCATAGCGGCTTATTACAATTTAACTAACTAGTAGGTGATGTATGGCAAAGCTTGCACATGCACAATGGTCATCTCGTATGGGCTTTGTGCTGGCTGCCGCTGGATCGGCAGTAGGCTTGGGGAACATCTGGCGCTTCTCTTATATGACAGGCGAAAGCGGCGGTGCCGCTTTCGTGCTTGTCTATCTGGCGTGTGTCACGCTGGTCGGCCTGCCGATTCTGGTAGCGGAATGGATGATTGGCCGTCGCGGCCAGAAGAATCCAATTAACACCATGGCCGACCTGGCAAGCAGCCACGGGCGCTCTCGGGCCTGGGCAACTATCGGTATCAGCGGCGTTCTGGCCGCGTTTCTGATTCTGTCCTTCTACAGCGTCATCGGCGGCTGGTCGCTGAACTATACGCTAAGCTCGGTGATTGGCACGTTTAACGGCCAGGACGCCGACGCGGTTGGCGCTATCTTTACTAATTTGTTGGGCAGTCCTACAACGCTACTGCTCTGGCATAGCGCGTTCATGGTGCTGGTCGTCGGTATCGTAGCACGCGGCGTGACTAAGGGGCTTGAAGCGGCGTCACGTATTCTGATGCCTGCGCTGGTGGTGCTGTTGTTAATTCTGGTCGGCTACGGCGTGGCGAGCGGCTACTTCGGTGAAGCGCTGAGCTTTATGTTCAGCCCTGACTGGGACGCGCTAGATGGCGGAGTTGTACTTGCAGCGATGGGCCAGGCTTTCTTCACGCTCTCGCTGGGTATGGGCATCATGATGGCGTATGGCTCTTACCTTGGTGAAGACGTCAACCTGATCAGCACTGCCCGTACCGTTATTATCCTGGATACGGCTATCGCCCTGCTCGCGGGTCTGGCGATCTTCCCGATCGTATTCGCCAATGGCTTAAGCGCCAGTGAAGGTCCAGGGCTGATTTTCGTAACGCTCCCCCTTGCCTTCGGCAATATGTCGGGCGGCACGATTTTAGGCTTGATGTTCTTCCTGCTGCTGACATTTGCCGCGCTGACATCGGCTATTTCGCTGCTTGAGCCGGTGGTTGAAACGCTGGAAGAGCGCACGCCCTTAAGCCGTACAGGATCAACGTTGGTAAGCGGTATTGCGGTGTGGGTATTGGGCGTGGCGGCGCTGCTGTCGTTTAACGTATGGTCCGATGTACTGCTCTTCGGCCTCAATATCTTCGACTTCCTCGACACCTTCACCAGCAAAATCTTGCTGCCGTTGACGGGTCTGGGCGCGATCATCTTCTTCTCGATCTGCCTGGATAAAGAAGAAGCGCGCAAGGAGCTGCGTTTGGATATCTACGATTTCACGCTGTGGAATCTACTCGCCAAATACGTGGCGCCACTCGGCGTGATCGTCGTCTTCCTGACGGGTCTCATTTAAGTAAACCAACATGGCGTGCCCCGCCAAACGGTGGGGCAGCACGCTAGTCAATAGCTAACGATCTATCCAGCTAGTGCAATTCGCCTTCTTGCCGCTCATCTTCTTCCGGCAGGGGGGCGATATCCCGATACAGTTTCTGAAATTCCCGATGTAGCTCAATCCCTCGACGAGCTCGTAAGTTGCGTTGAGCGGCACTTCGTTGACGCTGAGCATGTTCATCTACTTCCATGCTCATGAAAATATCCAGCAGTTCGCTCTTAACCGAGGTGATTCGTTCGACGTTTCTCATAATCGACGTGCCTCCAGGTGAATATGCCTTCGTCCACCTGCATCCGTGACGACTGTTAAATGATGCAGTGCGGCACTTCACTTATTACTATACCTTACTTGACAAAATGATGACGAAAGTTGACGAATTTGCTTAACGCCATTTAAACGCACGGCTAAGTCGGCGTTTCATTGCCCATTTATGCCGTCACTCAGGCATACTGTCGAAAATGCTGTTTAATACAGCAAAGCGCATGTAGTGAGACCAGCGCACTGGATAACCGAGGAGCTAAATGTGAGTCGCGCCCTGTTCGATGAGATGAGACGCCGCATGGAGCACTTTCGTCGCTCCGAACAAAAGGTAGCGCGGTTTGTGCTGCGTAATCCTGATGAGGTCATCCATATGCGGATTGTAGACCTCGCAACGGAAGCCGGCGTCAGCGAACCCACCGTGGTGCGCTTCTGCCGCGCCCTGGGCTGTAACGGCTTTCAGGATTTTAAGCTGCAGTTAGCGCAAATGCTGGCCTCTGGCAGCCAGTTTGCTCAGTTCTCGATGAACGATAGCGACTCCGTCGCTGAATTTTCTCACAGCATTTTCGACTCCACCGTTGGCACGCTACTTTCTGTACGTGACCGGCTGGATAACGACGCCTTGGGCCGCGCGGTGAATGCGCTGGCCATGGCCAATCGGGTCGAGTTTTACGGCTTTGGCGCCTCAGGCGCAGTCGCTTTTGATGCCCAGCACAAATTTTTCCGTTTGCAGATATCCACTTCCGCCTACGCTGATCCGCATATGCAGAATATGTCGGCCGTAACCCTTAAAGAGGGCGATGTGGTGGTGGCCATTTCACAGACGGGCCGCACCAAAGCGCTGGTGGCCAGCGTGCGTCTGGCCCGCGAAGCGGGTGCCACAGTGATTGGGCTGTGCCCTAGCGGTTCGCCCTTGGCGGAAGAAGTTAGCCTGCCGCTGTATATCGACGTTCATGAAGATACTGAAATCTACACGCCGTTGAGCTCGCGGATTGCCCACCTGGTGTTGATCGATGTATTAGCCGTGGGGGTTGCCAAAACCCGCGGGCCCAAACTGGCGGAACAGCTTAAAGCCGTGAAGAAAAGCCTGAATACGCTGCGCTACCCCGAAGACAACTAATTTTTGTCGCCGACGCCTGTATACACAGCCAGTGTGTTTGCTGTGCTAAACTAGGCGCCCATTTTCGATCCGGCAGCGGCTTTTATGGACGACGTCACGGCGATACTCGATCAGCTCAACACCGCTCAGCGTGAGGCAGTCAGTGCCCCGCAGGGTAACCTTCTCGTGCTGGCCGGTGCCGGTTCCGGTAAAACCCGCGTACTGGTGCACCGGATCGCCTGGCTGATGCATGCAGAAGGCTTATCGCCCTACGCGCTGCTGGCGGTCACCTTTACCAATAAAGCCGCCCGCGAAATGCGCACGCGTCTTGAAGCGCTGCAGGGCATTTCGTTACGCCATGTCTGGGTGGGCACGTTCCACTCGATAGCTCACCGCCTGCTGCGGACTCACTGGCAAGATGCGCGGCTTCCGCAAAACTTTCAGATTATCGATTCCGATGACCAGCTTCGCCTGGTCAAGCGCCTGCTTAAAGACTACTCCATCGACGATGAGCGCTTCCCGCCGCGTCAGGTGCAAGGGTTTATCAGCGGCTGTAAGGAAGAAGGTCTGCGCCCGCATCAGGTCAATGTGGATGGCGACGCCTATCTGGCCCAGATGGTTGAGCTTTACGAGCGCTACCAGCTGACCTGCGAGCGCGGCGGCTTGGTGGATTTCGGCGAGCTGCTGCTGAGAAGCCTGGAGCTTCTGCGCGATAATCCAGCGCTTTTAAATCACTACCGTGAGCGCTTTGGCCACGTGCTGGTGGATGAGTTTCAGGACACCAATACGCTGCAGTACGCCTGGCTCAAACTGCTCACCGGCATGCAGACCCCCATGACCGCCGTCGGCGACGATGACCAGTCCATTTATGGCTGGCGCGGGGCCAAGGTCGAAAATATTCGCCGCTTTGAAGAAGAGTTTCCAGAAACCCATACGGTCCGCCTTGAGCAGAACTACCGCTCGACCAGCGCCATTCTGGATGCCGCCAATGCGTTGATCAGCCATAACAGCGAGCGGCTGGGTAAAAATCTATGGACCGACGGTATCGAAGGCGAGCCCATTTCGGTATACGCCGGGTTTAACGACCTGGAAGAAGCGCGCTATATCGTCGATACCATTAAAGAAAAGGTCGATGAAGGCTTCAATCGGCGCGATATCGCAATTCTTTATCGCTCCAACGCCCAGTCGCGGCTATTGGAAGAAACCCTGATCCGCCAAGGGATGCCCTACCGTATTTACGGCGGGCACCGCTTCTACGAGCGCTTGGAGATCAAGAATGCCCTGGCCTATTTACGCCTGCTGCTCAACCGCGATGACGACGCCTCCCTTGAGCGGGTGATCAACGTGCCCACCCGCGGCATCGGCACCCGCACCGTGGAAATTCTGCGCCACCGCGCCCGGCTCGAGAGCATCTCGCTGTGGCAGGCACTGCACGACGCGTTGGGCGACGGCACGCTGAAAGGCCGCGCGGGCAATGCTGTGCAGGCTTTTGCCAACCTGATCGAGCAGCTCGACAACGACGCTGCGGGCCTGACGCTTTATGAAATCATCGATCATGTCACCGAGCACACCGGGCTGATTGAGCACCATAAAAGCGAGCGCGGTGAAAAAGGCCAGGCGCGGGTCGAAAACCTTGAAGAGCTGGTGACCGCCGCCCGCGCCTTTACCCAGGGAGATGCGTTTGAAACGCCGGAAGCAGGCGAAGGCATGGCCGCACTTGAAGCCTTTCTTTCCGAAGCGGCGCTTAATGCGGGCGACCATGAGGCCGAGGAGTTCGAAGATAGCGTGCAGCTGATGACGCTTCACTCTGCCAAGGGTCTGGAGTTTCCGGTGGTATTTATTGCTGGCGTAGAAGAGGGGCTGTTCCCGCATAAAATGTCGATTGAAGAGCCAGGACGGCTCGAAGAGGAGCGCAGGCTTTGCTACGTGGGCGTTACCCGCGCCATGCAAAAGCTTTACCTGACCCATGCGGAAACCCGTCGCATGCATGGCAAAGAGGTCTTCCCCCGCCCCTCACGCTTTTTGCGCGAACTACCCCCGCATCTGCTAGAAGAAGTCCGCTTACGCGGACATATCTCGCGCCCGGTGACGGCAGCGCGCACAAGCTTTGCCCAGCAGCGCGTGGAAGGCGATGGCGACCTGCCGACCCTGCACGTGGGCCAGCGCGTGGGCCACCCGGTATTTGGCGAGGGGGTGATTCTTAACGCCGAGGGCGAAGGCGCCCGCGCACGCGTACAGGTCAGCTTTGAGGGCGATGGCGTTAAATGGCTAGTGCTGGGGTTTGCCAAACTAATCCCGCTATAGCGCGCGCATTAAGGGAAATGAATCGGCAGGTTGCCCAATAAAACCGGATTAGCGCATACTGACGAGCGGAAACTTGCGCTCACGTGCAATTACACAAAAATCATACTTTCTCGGAGTTAAGCCCGCCATGCAACGCCGCCAATTCCTGAAAACCGCCGGCCTGGGTGCCGCCGGTGTCGCCGCCGCACCTTTCGTAACCAGCGCCCACGCGCAAGAAACCTACACCTGGGACATGGTCACGTCCTGGCCGAAAAATTTCCCGGCGCTGGGTACCGGTGCCAACGACTTTGCCAAGCGCGTCGAGCAGCTTTCCAACGGCCGGATGACCATCCGCGTACACGGTGCCGGCGAGCTGGTGCCCGCCCTGGAAGTGTTTGATGCGGTTGCCGCCGGAACGGCTGAAATCGGCCACTCCACGCCTTATTACTGGCGCGGCAAGCTAGCCGCTGCACAGTTTTTTACGGCCGTGCCTTTCGGCATGACCACCACCGAGATGAATGCGTGGCTGTATCACGGCGGTGGCCAGGAGCTGTGGGATGAGATTTATGCCAAGCATAACCTCAAACCGTTTGCCGTGGGCAACACAGGCCCGCAGATGGCGGGCTGGTTCAAAAAAGAGATCAACTCGCTAGCCGATATGCAGGGCCTCAAACTGCGCCTGCCAGGCCTTGCCGGTGAAGCCATGAACGGCATCGGGGTGAGCACCGTCAACATGGCGGGGTCTGAGATTTTTACCTCGCTGCAAACCGGCGTGCTGGATGCTGCCGACTGGGTAGGCCCTTACAACGATATGGCGTTTGGTCTGCATCAGGTCGCCGACTACTACTACACCACGGTGTGGAACGAGCCGACGGCTACCGTCGAGACCATGATCAACCTGGATGCTTGGAACGCCCTGCCGGAAGATCTCCAGGACGTTATCCGCGAAGCAGCACGCGCCTCCAACCTGGCCATGTACACCGAGTTCGCCTTCCGCAACGCCCAGGCGCTTGAAACACTGGTGGATGAGCACGGTGTTGAGCTGCGCGAGTTCCCAGAGGATGTGATCCAGGCGCTTTATGAGTCATCGCAGCAAGTGATTCAGAATCAGGTCGAAAACGACGAAGACTCGCGCCGCGTTTATGAGTCCTACTCTGCCTTCCAGAAGGTTATTCGTCCGTTCAGTGATATCGGCGAATATGCCTATCTGAAAGGCCGCGATAAAGTGGGCGGCTAAGCGTTATCGACTGATGACGTTTGGATAAAAATGTTTGCATGAACCAGGGGCGCTTCGGCGCCCCTGATCGTTATAACGGATGATGGTTAAAACGGATAATAGCTAGACAGAATATTAGCTGTGAACGGCGCGAATACGCCCATTGTCGTCCAGTGCCACCATAACAAATAGCGCTTCGGTCACCTTTTGGCGCTCTTCAAGACGTCGTCCCAGAGGCGGGCGCACCCAAACTTCCACATCAATTTTAATCGAGCTGTGGCCAATCTCTTTTACTTGGGTATAAATGCTCACCATCGAGCCAACACGTACTGGGCTTAAAAAGTCCATCGACTCAATCGCCACTGTCGATGTTCGCCCGCCTGCTTCACGCCCTGCCGCCAGTTCTGCCGCCTGATCCATATGATTGACCAGCCACCCGCCCGAAATATCGCCGTAAAGGTTGGTATCCTGTCGAGAAGCCAGTAATTTTAGGGTGAGCTGTCCTTGAGGCGCGGGGACATCGTCCAGGTCGGTTTCTAAAAGTGTCATTAGTTGGTCGCTTAATAAGGTTATTGTTGTGCTAGTGCTGCATTGCAATATAAAAACGCTAGTTAATCATAAGAGGAAACTCGTTTGAAGCGTATCGGTTTATCGTCGGGCAAGAAGCCGCGTCTGCGTTTAACGCTCGCCATGGCGCTAATGCTATGCGCATCAGCGGTCTGGGGGCAACCTCAACCGATTAGCGGCACGCTGGGCGTTATTGGCTCTGACACCATGGCCGGGCTAATGTTGCGCTGGGGCGAGTCACTCACCGCCCGCTACCCTGAGGTTAACCTGCAGTTTCAAGCCACCGGGTCGGCCAGCGTCCCCCCCGCATTAACGGCAGGTACTACCCGGTTGGGGCTTATGTCACGCCCGATGTATGCTGGCGAACGTCAGGCGTTTATCGACCGATATGGCTATCCGCCGCTGGAACTCAAAGTGGCGAAGGACGCACTGATTCTGGTCGTGCACCGGCATAACCCGTTAGGAGCCATCACGCGTAAGCAGGCCGACGCTATTTTCTCCACTGACCAGACGTGTGGTGCCGAAGCTCCAATAAGACGCTGGGACGAATTGGCCACCACACGTGACTGGCCGTATGGAAGCATCGCCCTGCATGGGCGTAATTTAGCCTCGGGCACCCATGGGCTATTTCAGGCCGAGGTGCTTTGCGGCGGCAATTTCAGGCCTGATATCAGCGAACATCCTGGCTCCTCAGCGGTGGTTGCCGCAGTGGGAGAGTCTCCCAACGCCATGGGCTATGCAGGCTATAACCACCTGACGCCGATGGTTCATGCGCTAAGCCTAATTACCCAGGAAGGCGCTGAAATCGCGCCTAGTGAGCAGGCCATTCAGCGCAGCGAGTACCCGCTATCGCGCGACCTGTACCTGTACGTTAACTTACCGCCCGGCGATTCGCTACCACCGGCTGACCAAGCCCTGCTAGCACTTATTTTATCCGAGGAAGGCCAGCGCATTGCCCGCGCAGCGGGGTTTGTGCCGCTTCCCGATAACGATATAGATGCTCAGCGTACCTGGTAGGTAACTATCATCTAATTGTCATAAAAATGACTTAGAGTAAGGAGAATTCACCATGCAAACCCTCTTCATGACGGCCCCGGCTCTCTTATGATGTTGATATGACCCCACCTCGCGCTGCTGTTTCTCGCCAGCCACTACGCCAGTTAAAAAACCGTATAGCCACCGGTCTGATTACTGCTGGCGGTATTGGTGTATTGCTGGCGATTTTGGCGATCGGCGTGTTTCTCGTTTGGGAAACGTTGCCTCTGCTGGCATGGGATCAAACGTTTGCCTTCAGCAAACTCTCGCCGCTGGCCTGGGGAACGTTAAAAGCCGCTCTGGCTGCCATGCTATTTGCCCTGCCGATAGCCCTGGGAGCCGCGATGTATTCGGCTCTATTTATGTCGGCTCGCCTACGCAGCCGCGTTAAGCCAACACTTGAAATGATGGAAGCGATACCCGGCGTGGTGGTGGGGTTTATTGCCGGTTTAGTGCTTGCCCCTTGGGTTGAGCGTCATCTGGCCAGCACCCTGGCGCTATTGATCTGGTTACCTATCAGCGCGGGCTTGGCAGGTGTCCTCTGGCACATGGCCGCATCGCGCTGGCGTCAGTGGCTGCCCCTTTCATGGGCCGGCCTGTGGCTTTTGCCCTGGCTCGTGTGCATGGTGCTTTTGGCGCTGTGGTTTGCCCCCCTGCTTGAGAAGTTTTTGTTAGGCGGCGACTTGCGCCGCCTGCTCGAGCAGCACTGGGGAATGGATTACGCCACCCGCAATGCGCTGATTGTGGGTATCGCCATGGGGTTTGCCGTTATACCCAGCATCTACGCCCTGGCAGAGGATGCTTTAGCTGATGTGCCAACAAGCTTAATGGAGGGTGCCCAAGCGCTGGGCGCCAGCCGCTGGCAGGCGCTCTGGAAAGTTGCCTTACCGGCTGCTGGCCCCGGCATTTTCTCGGCGGTGATGATTGGCGCGGGGCGTGCTGTCGGGGAAACCATGATTGTGCTGATGGCCAGTGGCAACATGGCGTTGTTGAGTGTCAGTCCTTTTGAAGGCATGCGTTCCATGGCAGCGGCCATTGCCATTGAGCTTCCCGAAGCCTCGCCCGGCGGGCTTACCTACCACCATTTGATACTTGCTGCTCTGGTGCTGTTTATCTTTACGTTTTTGGTTAATACCCTGGCTGAAGTAGTCCGTTCACGCATGCGACGCCGGTATCATAAAGCGGGGCGCCATTAATGAGCCGCTTCTCAAATACACCTCGCCGACGCCTGCTGGACGCGCTTTGGCCATGGTTATGTGCCGCTAGCGTCGCTTTATCACTTTTAATGCTAGCGGCCTTGTTAGCGCTCTTGGTGGTACGCGGATTAGGTCATTTTTGGCCCGCCACGCTTGAAGAAATTACCCTGCGCTCAGGTGCAAGCGTCGCCGGGCAGCCGACCCGCGAGGCCCCGCTACCGCAAGCAGAGGGCTTTGAACGGCTTTACTTTACGGCGAACCGGGACATCGACGGCGTTAGCTGGCGCTGGGTAAATCTGGACGACATCGTCTCACGCAGCACGCCAAGCGACCTGATTCGCCTGGAACGTAACCCGTGGGGTGATTTTATCGGCCGCTTAGCCGGCGTGGAAACGGGCGGGCAGTTGCTCCGTGAAGACCAGGCATGGCGTTATCTAACTCAGGCGCTCGCCCTGCCCCAGGCGGAACGCCCTGATGCCGAGCTTCTGCTAGTAACCACCGATGGCCAGACACTGCGTCAATCACTGAGCGGTGTCAGCCAGGCGCTGGCGCCTAACGCCATGTCCTGGTGGCAGAAAATGCACACCTGGAGCCGAAACGTCTGGCAGTTCTTGAGCCAGGGTCCACGTGCCGCCAATACGGGCGGCGGTGTCTGGCCGGCTATTTTTGGCACCGTACTGATGGTCATCTTAATGTCGGTGATCGTGACGCCTTTTGGGGTGCTAGCGGCCATCTATCTCAATGAAATCGCCCACCAGAACCGCCTTACCCGCTTGGTACGTATTGGAGTACGTAATCTGGCCGGCGTACCATCGATTGTGTATGGCGTGTTTGGCCTGGGCGTTTTCGTATACGGCATTGGCGGCACGCTTGATAGCTGGTTTTTCAGCGATACGTTGCCCTCACCGACCTTCGGCACCGGCGGCCTTTTGTGGGCATCTTTAACCCTGGCATTGTTAACGCTACCGGTCGTGATTGTGGCGACCGAAGAGGGGCTGGCACGTATTCCTGATGCTCAGCGTGAAGGGGCGGTGGCACTAGGCGCCACGCGCCTGGAAATGCTGGTGCGCATTGTCCTGCCCATGGCCATACCCGCCATGCTGACCGGGGTTATCCTCGCGGTTGCCCGTGCGGCCGGCGAAGTGGCGCCACTGATGCTGGTGGGCGTCGCCAAGCTGGCCCCGCAAATGCCCGTGGACGGTGAATTCCCTTATTTACATCTAGAGCGCAAGTTCATGCATCTTGGCTATCATCTATTTGACACCGCCTTTCATGGCGAGGATGTACAGGCTGCTATGCCACTGGTGTACGCCACGGCACTTCTTTTAGTGCTCATTGTGCTGGTGCTTAATCTTACTGCCATATTTCTGCGTCATTATTTTAGGCGCCAACGAGGAAGCGAATGCTAGCGTCATTAGATTCAGCCACAGCCTCTCAGGCGCCGGTGACGCACTTTTCGTCCGAGCACAGCGCCCTGAGCATCAACCAGTTTACCCTTGCTTATGCGGGGAAATCGGCCCTGCGCGACTTAACGCTTAGCATACCGCGCCACCGGGTAACGGCATTTATTGGCCCGTCAGGCTGTGGCAAGTCCACCCTGCTGCGCGCCATTAACCGGCTGCACGATCTTAATGAGAGCGTGGCGCACAGTGGGAATATTCAGC
The DNA here is from genome assembly GCF_052353045.1 of Halomonas sp. AOP7-B1-5. Taxonomy (NCBI): domain Bacteria; kingdom Pseudomonadati; phylum Pseudomonadota; class Gammaproteobacteria; order Oceanospirillales; family Halomonadaceae; genus Halomonas; species Halomonas sp. AOP7-B1-5. The sequence continues at coordinate 27,266 of NZ_JBQTDC010000040.1, forward strand.
TTGAAGGGCAGGATATCTACGCCCCGCAGATGAACGTGACCGAGCTGCGCCGCCGAGTGGGGATGGTGTTTCAAACCCCTAACCCGTTTCCCATGTCGATTTATGAAAACGTGGCCTTTGGCTTGCGTTTACAACACCGCCTGCCCAAACGGCAGCGTGATGACATCATCGAGTGGGCGCTTACCTCAGCGGCGCTGTGGGACGAAGTAAAGGATCGCCTTCACCGCTCAGCCTGGCAGCTTTCAGGCGGCCAGCAGCAGCGTTTGGTGATTGCCCGGACGCTAGCCGTCCAGCCCGATGTACTGCTACTCGATGAGCCAGCATCAGCGCTTGATCCGATTTCAACGTTAAAGATCGAGGAATTGATCCGTAATCTTAAATCGCAGCTTACGCTTGTTCTTGTAACTCACAATATGCAGCAGGCCGCCCGGGTATCCGATTACACCGCTTTTTTACACACTGGAGAACTTGTTGAGTATGGCCCTACCGATCAAGTCTTCACTAACCCGCGCTTACAACGCACCGAAAACTACATCACCGGCCGCATGACTTGAAAACAATAGTCCGGGCCTAACCGACCTTATCTCAGGAGTGCTCAATGGATATTACGAGCGATACCCACAGCCAGCATATCTCACGCCAGTTCAACCAAGAGCTGGAAGAGTTGAAAACCCACCTGATGACCATGGGCGGGCTGGTGGAAAAGCAGGTGCAGGACGCCGTCCACGCGTTGCTTGAAGGTGACACCCGCTTAGCTGAAAAAGTGCGTGACAATGATCGCCAGGTTAATGATCTGCAGCTGCAAATCGATGAAGAGTGCACCCGCGTATTGGCGCGCCGTCAGCCAGCAGCGTCGGATTTACGCTTGGTGCTCGCCGTGATCCGCGCGACCTCGGACCTTGAGCGTATCGGCGATGAGGCGAGTAAAATTGCCCGCAATGCGCTACTGCTCAGCGAAAACAGCAGCCCGGTTCGCGGGTTGATCGAGGTTCGTCATATCAGCGAGCACGTACGCAAAATGCTGCGCGATGCACTGACAGCCTTTGCCCGCTTCGATACCGAGCTGGCCATGCAGGTTGTGCGTGAAGACGAGTCGGTCGATGATGAGTACGGCAGTGCCATGCGCTCGCTAATGACCTTCATGATGGAAGATTCGCGCTCGATTAGCTCCATACTCAGCATCATGTGGGTACTGCGCGCACTGGAGCGCGTTGGTGACCATGCCGACAATCTGGCGGAGTACGTGGTATACCTCGTCAAGGGGCTCGATATTCGCCATAGCGACCTGGACACCGTCGATCAGAAGGTAGCGAAAAAGCCTTGACCCACGAGGCATTTCCTCTTGCAATACGTCTGGGCTGACACCAGCCTGGACGTCTGCGTTTATGAGGAATGAGTGACATGTTGGATGCGATAACAGCGCTTAAGCAGGGCACGCGCCTGGTCTATCAAAAGGGTCTGCGGCGATATATTTTCCTGCCTATCCTCGTCAATATCCTTGTTTATGGCGCCATGTTAGGCGTTGTGGTCAATCGCTTTTCCGGCTGGCTGGATCACTGGATGAGCCTGGTACCTACCTGGCTTGACTGGCTCTCCTGGCTGATCTGGCCGCTTTTCATGATTAGCTTACTCGCCGTGGTGTTTTTTACCTTTACCTTGATCACTCACCTTATCGCGGCACCTTTTTACGGCTTTCTGGCGTCGAAAGTGGAAATTCAGGCAACCGGACGAATTCCGCTGGATGACCGGGGACTGACCAAAACGGCGATTGATGCCGTAGGCCGGGAATTGGTTAAGCTAGGCTATATCGCCCCCCGCGCCATTGCGCTGTTTATTATCAGTTGGATACCGGGACTGAATCTTTTTGCGCCTCTGCTATGGGGGCTATTTTCAGCATGGATCATGGCCATTACTTACTTAGACTATCCCATGGATAATAATAAGGTCGCATTTAAAGATATGCGCCAACGGCTTACCAAGCGCTGGTGGCAAAGCCTTAGCTATGGCGGCTTGGTAACCCTGATCACCTGGATACCACTGGCCAACCTCTTTCTGATACCCGGCGCGGTGGCAGGCGCCGTCTTGATGTGGGACCAACATTACCGCACGGCTCGCGAACTCACGCACCAAGGCTCTGCATAGCCGAGTGGTTAGTTCTGAAACGCAAAAACCCCGCATGAGCGGGGTTTTTTATGCTTGCTAATTTTTCTTACTACCTTTGTTTCTTACCACCCTAGGTTTTTATTAACTTAGAGTAGAAAAGGCTTACCAATCAGTGCTGTCGCCTTCATCGCGCGTTAAATCAGACGCTTTGTAAGAGCTTGTGTTTTGACGGTCACTCTCTTGCTGGCTAGTCGGCGAGTAGTTAGTGTTCATACGATCGCTGTCACCGTGGTTCAGCTCGTTCGCAGAGTAAGTGGCTGACTCAGACGTACGGGTGGACTGTGACTGATGAGTAATCTCACCGACAGAGCGATCTTTGTTTAACTCGATAGAGCTATGCGCAAATGCCAGCGGGCTTGCGATAAGGCCCAAAGAAACACTGAAGATACCTACTTTTTTTACCATTGCTTTAAATAACATGACTTACTCCTGATAACATGAATGCCGCTTATAAGGTTGATAGCTATAGCTAATGCCCAGCTAATCGTCTAGCGGCTATCGCTCTCATCTATCTTTTGCATTAGAAATGCCAACAATGCCATATATAAATATTAGCTTTAAATATCAGGCACATGCTGAATAAACGTTGCACGCAAAACACCGTCGCACAAATAGATAGCACGCTAACGTGTTGCGTAATAATGGCACATGCGCCTTTGTTATTCAACCAAAGTGGCACACTGTGTAGTCGCAGGGCGTATTGTGTTTTAAAAAACTAGGTGGTGAGCCTATTAAAATCAGGCTGGCAGTCACCTAAAGCATCAAAGCAGAGCAACAAATTTCATTTTCAAAAAAAATATTTTTTCCCACAAAAGATTAGACCCCGCCGTGGCAGGGTCTTGATCTCGTAGCTATGGACAATATCTAACGTTAGCTTCCTTTCCTTTTGCGGGACTCCAACCTTGGAATTTACCCTGACTAACGTTCTGATTGTCGCTTGATTCGTTCCTTGAATCAGTGAGCATCCATGCAGTGGGAAATCCTTATCCCATGCTAGCTCTTCCTGAGCATCTATAAAAACATGATGACTTTTATTGCTCAGTCGTTACTGAACTATTCTCTTTGGGTAAATCGTCAGATTCAAAAGAGGTATCGCCACCTGAAGTTTCGCCAGTTGGGCCAGAGCCCATTGCGTCATTATCGGTATGATTGCCAGAGTGCGTGGAACCCATTGCGCCATCGTTATGCGCTGCGTTATCGCCTTCTTCGTGAATCAGATCGTCTTGATCGTAGTCAGAAGAGCCTGCTTGTGTAGAATCGTGTGATTGAGATTC
>NZ_JBQTDC010000041.1:0-29980 GCF_052353045.1 Halomonas sp. AOP7-B1-5
ATAGCACCCAATCATCTTTCCCTGAGCGATCCCGGCTTTACGCTGCTGTCTCACTGCACAGAGAAGACCAATGCACCGGGCAGCCCGAAAGCATGGCAGCAGATATTTTCCGCGTTTGGGCTCACGCTTGAGCTGGCAGCGACGGGCTGCTGTGGAATGTCAGGCACCTATGGCCATGAAACCCGTAACGCAGAAACGTCCAAAACGATTTATGCCCAATCCTGGCAGCCGCAGGTTGAAGCCTCTGAAAACGCGGGCAAACTGCTAGCGACGGGCTATTCGTGCCGCAGCCAGGTCAAGCGCTTTTCCCATCTAGTGCTCCCCCACCCGCTGCAGGCCCTGCTGAACGTGCTACGCAGTGCTGACAGTCAGTAAGAGGAGCTAACGGCGGGTTAGAAAAACAGGTTTTTAAGCGCCTGGCCTGGGTCGGGCTGGCGCATAAAGGCCTCACCTACCAAAAAGCCATTGACGCGATGGTCGCGCATCAGTTGAACATCGTCTCGGGTATGGATACCCGATTCGGTGATCACGGTGACGTTATCGGGAATCTGCGCCAGTAAATCCAGCGTGGTATTCAGGCTGGTATCGAAGGTATGCAGATTGCGATTATTAATCCCCACCAGCGCTAAATCGAGCTTGAGCGCCCGGTTAAGCTCCTCGGCATCATGTACTTCCACGAGTACATCCATACCCAGCTGGTTGGCCTGCTGGTGCAGGTCACGCAGCTGGGTATCATCAAGAGCCGCCACAATCAGCAAAATACAGTCGGCGCCAATCGCTCGTGCCTCGCTAACCTGATAGCCGTGGGTAATAAAGTCTTTACGAATGACCGGCAGCTCGCATACATCCCGCGCAGCGATCAAATAATCTTCGTGGCCCTGGAAAAAGTCAGCATCGGTCAGCACCGACAAGCAAGCCGCGCCGCCCTGGGCATAGCTTTTGGCAATATCCGCAGGATGAAACTCTTCACGAATAACCCCTTTGGAGGGTGAGGCTTTTTTCACTTCCGCGATAATCGCCGGGTCGCCCGCTGCAATACGCTGATTAAGCGCGTTGATAAAGCCGCGCGGGGCGCTTTGCTTCTCGGCCAAGGCTAGCAAGTCAGCTTCAGAAACCGCCTGCTGACGCTCCGCGACTTCCTGATCTTTACGCGCCAGGATACGCGTTAAAATAGTCGGCGTTGTCTGTTGAGTCATGGCGATCAATTACCCTTTAAAAACGCTGGTGAAGTGAGAAAGCTCTCTGAGTTTCTCGAGCGGCAATTTAGACGCCTGCGCATCCTGGGCAATCATTACGCCCTCTTTCAAGTTATCGGCTACGCCGGCGCAGTAAAGCGCGGCGCCAGCATTGAGCGATACCATGTCGGCAGCTGCTCCCTCACCACTCAAGGCTGCCTTCACCAATCGCAGACTATCTTCTGCATTGGCCGCCTTTAGTGTTGCCAGGCTTTGGCGCTCAATGCCCAATACTTCAGGCGTAACCGTGTACTGGGTAATCTCACCGTCTTTAAGCTCAGCGACTTGAGTCGGTGCGGCCAGGGAGATTTCATCCAGCCCATCATCAGAGTGGACGACCATGACATGGCGACTGCCTAGCTTTTTAAGCACTTCGGCCATAAGCGGCACCAGCTCAGGGGAGTACACACCCACGACCTGATTAGGCGCACCCGCCGGATTGGTCAACGGCCCCAGAATATTAAATAGCGTGCGTACACCCATTTCACGACGCGGGCCGATGGCATAACGCATTGCTGGGTGATGGTTAGGCGCAAACATGAAGCCAACCCCCACCTGCTCAATACAGCGGGCTACCTGCTCGGGCTTAAGATCCAGGTAAATGCCTGCGATATCAAAAAGATCCGCACTGCCTGATGATGAGGAAACGCTGCGATTTCCGTGCTTCGCGACGTGGGCGCCTGCCGCCGCGGCTACAAAGCTTGAAGCGGTGGATACATTAAACAAATTAGCGCCGTCACCACCGGTGCCGACAATATCCACCACGTTTTCAGCATTAAGCTGAACGCGCCGCATCAAATCGCGCATTACCTGGGCGGCCGCGCTAATCTCCTCAGCGCTTTCTCCCTTCATGGCAAGCCCGACCAGCAAGCCGCCCACCTGAGCGTCGGTGGCAACGCCCGTCATTATTTGCCGCATCAAAGCATGCATTACATCAAAAGGGAGGTTCTCGCGGTGTATCACCGCATTAATTGCATCTCGCATTTGCATGAGCAGAGGAGCCTCTAAAGCGTGTGAAACAGGCAATCAGCCACGTTTTAAAAAATTAGCCAACAGCTCATGGCCTTGGCGAGTGAGTATTGATTCAGGGTGAAACTGAACCCCTTCTACATCCATTGTGCGATGGCGTAACCCCATGATCAAACCTGGCGTCACATCATCGTCTACTGTCCAAGCGGTCACTTCCAGGCAACTGGGCAGTGTCTCCTTATCAACGACTAATGAGTGATAGCGAGTCACTTCAACCGGGTTATCCAAACCTTCAAAGACACCTTGGTTCAAATGTAAAACAGCTGACGTTTTACCATGCATCACCTTAGGAGCACGAATCACTTGGCCACCATACACCTGACCGATGGCCTGATGTCCCAAGCAGACACCCAGAATAGGTAGCTTCCCGGCAAAATAGCCAATTGCCGCCATTGAAATACCGGCCTCGTTTGGCGTACAGGGGCCAGGGGAAATAACCAGATGCGTGGGCGACAGCGCTTCAATTTGCTCGATGCTAATCGCATCGTTACGGTGGGTCACCACCTCAGCGCCCAATTCGCTTAGATATTGGACAATGTTAAAGGTGAAGCTGTCATAGTTATCGAGCATCAAGACTTTTTTAATCATAACCCACTGATTACCTTATAACTCACCCGAGATACCCACCTTATTACTCAGCTCTTTACTCACCTACACCATTATTTGCAGATGCGCTTAATCAAGGGATTGTATCGTTGGATGAAGGTAATCGCTATGGCCGTTGCGACGTTGCAAATTTTTAGCCGTACTGGTCTATGCTGAAGAAGGCATTCACTTAATAGGAGAACGCCATGGATAAGGCCGTCATCGATATAATTCGGGACAAGGAAAAAATACCTGACAGCGTGCCCGATAGCGAAATCGCCCGAGAGTATAAAGGGACGTATACCGCTGCCCGAGCCGCGGTGAGCCTGGACCACACCCCCATTGATCAACAGCTCGCCAACGCTATGGCAAAGATTTTTCCGTTCATGAGAAAGAAAAAGTAATTCTTTCCAAACAGTTCAATTTAAAACAGCAGCCTTTAAAAAACAGAAAGCCCGCAGGCTTTCTGTTTTGACGTTGGTGCCGAGTACCGTAGCCTAAGTAATTTAACCTAAAGAGTTTTCGTTAAGACGCTTGGCTTCGCCTTCGGCCTCTTGGCGAGTGGAATAGGAAACCACGGAGGTTTCATCGGTTTGAGAGTCATCGGGTCGCGTATCAATCACGTGAAATTCACCGTTGCGCTCCTGCACTTTATAAAATTCGCTCATCGTCCTTCTCCTTGGGTGAAACAACCTCAAGGGTAGAACATTTTTCCAACCTTATATTTTTCTAATTTGATATTCTCAGGCCCTTTGTTATGAAACAGATTGTTATGGAACAGACTTTTTATGATGGAAATAGGTGATCAGCATTACTATTTTTAGTTAGCATGCTCGTGTATTAAACACCACGCGCCATGATCACAATATCCTTTCTAAGCATAAATAAGTTGCAAATCGACCAATTAAACGTTTCCTTCTACAAGTCTTATACTATTAATAACAACAGCTTATAACCAATTTTAAACGCTCAGGAACTAGCCATAGGGCGCAGCAGTCTTTATTATCTTGAGCCTTTAATCGAGTGGGAGCGTAAAATGCAAAAGCGAGTGACCTGGGTACGCACGCTCGTGTTAAGTATTTTTATGAGCGCATCACCGCTAGCAAGCGGCTCAACACTCAATGTCATCGCTTCTTTTCCAGTCCTTGAAGATCTGGTTAAGCGCATTGCAGGCGACGATATTCAGGTAAGCGTTATCGTGCCCACCGGTGCTGATGTCCATAGCTGGGAGCTAACGCCGCCCAACGTTTTGGCCATCGAAAAAGCCGATATTATGTTTTATAACGGCTTTGGATTAGAGCCCTGGCTACGTCATGTCGTGGCCATGTCTGATGACTCGCTTGTCCTTAAAAGCGTTGCAGAAAACGCCGACATTATTCCGCTAGCCATCACCACAGGCCAATATAAAGGGGCGGTCGACCCGCATATGTGGATGGACCCGCAAGGCGCTGCCGCCTATATCGAAGTGATTGCTGAAACCTTAGCAGAGCATTACCCAGCAAAAGCCGACGCGTTTTATGCCCGCGCTGAAGAAACCTATGACGCATTAAAAACGCTCGACAAGATGATTGAGCAGCGCCTGGACGGCGTCCCCAATACCAACCGCTCTCTGTTTACCAGCGAGGCAGGCTTAGGCTACTTTGCACGCGCCTACGGCTTTGAATACGCCGCTATTTGGGGAATGAATAACGAGACTCAAGGTAACGCCGATGCCATGGCCAAAATGAGTGAACGTTTAAATGCGACCCGCCCACCGGCGCTATTTTATGAGAGCACTGTCGACTGCATCCATATGGATGCCTTGGCGCGAGAGACGGGAATTGCGCTGGCAGGCCCGCTGTATGTTGATTCATTAAGCAGCCAGGACAAACCGGCCTATAACTACCCCGCCATGATGCGTCATAACACCGAACTCATCCATGAAGCGCTAGGCGGCGCGCGCCCTGAGTAGCGACACCGCTACTGGGCATAGGCCTGCTCAGTTTCAGGTTCCAACAGCGCGAGCAGCGATGAAAGCACAACATCCGGCTGACTAAGCTCAATTGGGGCACCATGGTTATAACCATACGGCAAGGCAAGCGTTGCAAAGCCTGCGGCCTTGCCCGCTTCAATATCGTGGCGTGAATCACCCACCATCAGGCATTCGCTAGGGGCAACATTACACGCCTTAGCAATATATAAAAGCGGCAACGGCGAAGGTTTTTTCTCGGCCAGCGTGTCTCCCCCGACCCACAGCGAAAACCACTCGAGCAAACCAAAGTGCTCAAGAATCGGCTTAATAAACTGCTCGGGCTTATTGGTAATCAGGGCAAACGTAAAGCCCGCACGATGAAGCGCTTCCAGCGCTTGTTTTACGCCTGGATATAGCGTCGTTAATGCATTAGGCGCGGCGGCGTAATATTCCATAAACGTATCAAGAGCGCGTGCTTGAAAATTCTCCTCTGGCGGATGTCCCAATGCCCAGGTAAGGGCGCGCTCAACCAGCACCGGCGCGCCATTGCCGACCCAATCGCGCACCCGCTCCTCGGTTGGTAAAGGTAAATCAAGCTTACCTAATGTCAGCTGCACCGCGACTGCAAGATCCGGCACAGAGTCGATCAGCGTGCCGTCCAGGTCGAAGGCGACTAGCCGCTTGTCGTTTAGTATGGGATGCATGTACATACTCCTTGAAGATGCGTTTGGCAAAAGCGTTTAACCACGAGGCGGCAGCCAATGATTCATTAGGCCGTTAGTTCAGCATCTTACTGATGTAAAAGTGCTGATGCATTAGTCAGATGCGCTGGAAGCTTCTATGCTCAAGCAAGCTAAGCCAAGGAGAAACCAATGGGCATACCTCGAATTGTTATTGTCGGTGGCGGCGCGGGCGGCCTAGCCCTCGCGACCCGGCTAGGCCATACGCTGGGCAAGCGCAAGCGCGCGGAGGTGGTTTTGCTGGATCGCAGCGCCACTCACGTATGGAAACCCTTGCTGCACGAACTTGCCACTGGCATCTTGAACTCCACCATGGATGAGGTCGACTTTCGCGGCCACTCGAGTACGCATGGCTACCGCTACCAACGCGGCTCTCTGGCTGGACTTGACCGCGACAACAAGACGCTCAACCTCGCTGCCATTGTGGATGAAGACGGCAAAGAGGTGCTGCCCGAGCGTACCCTCGCCTACGATTACCTGGTGCTTTCACTGGGAAGCGTGTCGAACGATTTCGGCACGCAAGGCGTTGCCGAGCATTGCCATTTTATTGATTCGCCTTTGCAGGCAAAGGCCTTTCAGCGCGACATGATCAACACCTTCCTACGCTATGCCGACCCGACGCTCAGAGAGCACACGACCCTCAGTGTAGGTATCGTGGGCGCCGGCGCCACTGGCGTAGAGCTTGCCGCCGAGCTTCTGGATGTCACCCGTCTGCTTAATGCCTACGGCGTGACCGATGTCGACGACAATCAGATCAGCGTTCATTTGATCGAAGCGGCGCCGCGTATTCTGCCCGCACTTTCCGAACGTATCAGCCAGACCGTTCACAAGGAGCTTGACGAGCTGGGGGTCAACATTCACGTGGAAACCGCCATCGAAGAGGCCCAGGAGTACCAGTTGGTGACCAAGGATGGCGAGGTGATCGAAACCGATCTTAACGTCTGGGCCGCGGGTATCAAGGCGCCGGATTTTCTTGCCGACCTGGGGCTTTCGGTGAACAAGAAAAACCAGGTGTGCGTCGAGCAAACCATGCAAAGCGTGGATGATACGAGCATCTTCGCCATGGGGGATTGCGCGAGCTGCCCTCAGGAAGACGGCTCGACGGTGCCGCCGACCGCACAAGCGGTGCGCCAGCAGGCCAGCGTGCTGGCCGACAATCTAGGCAAGGCTCTGGAAGGCAGGCCGCTCAAGCCTTTCAAGTTTCGCAATAAAGGTTCACTGGTATCGCTTGCCCGTTACGATGCCGTCGGCAACCTGATGCGCAGCGGCGCTTCCCGGGGGCTTTTCCTCGAAGGCTGGCTTGCGCGCAACGCCTACGCTTCGCTCTACCGCATGCACCAGGTTTCGATTCATGGCGTGCCCAGAACTGGGCTCACCTGGGTGGTGGACAAGTTGAACCGCTACTTGAAACCCAGAATGAAACTACATTGATCGTGGATGATCAGCGATTCGCCAACGCATCACGCAGCGAGCGCATTACCGAATCGAAGTCGTGCGGGTCGCTCTCTTGACGGGCATTGAAGATCGCCGAGCCGGCAACGAAAGTATCCGCGCCGGCAGCGGCGATCTCGGCAATATTGTCCACCTTTACACCGCCATCGATTTCCAACCGGATTGACCTGTTTGAAGCATCAATACGCGCCCGTGCCTCACGCAGCTTATCGAGCGTGGCGGGAATAAACGACTGTCCGCCAAACCCGGGGTTGACGCTCATCAACAGCACCATGTCGATCTTGTCCATGACATAGTCCAGATAAGAGAGCGAGGTCGCCGGGTTAAATACTAGCCCCGCCTTACAGCCGCCATCGCGAATCAACTGAAGCGAACGGTCGATATGTTCAGAAGCCTCAGGATGAAAGGTAATGTAGCTGGCCCCGGCCTCGATAAAATCACTGATCATGCGATCCACCGGTTTGACCATCAAATGCACATCAATGGGTGCGGTCACGCCATGGTTGCGCAGCGCCTTGCATACCATCGGCCCGATCGTCAGGTTAGGCACGTAGTGGTTGTCCATGACATCAAAATGAACAACGTCAGCCCCGGCGGCCAGCACGTTATCCACCTCTTCCCCCAAGCGGGCAAAATCAGCCGAAAGAATTGAGGGGGCAATTAAATAATCATGCTTAACGCTCATGGGGCACTCCTGATTAACCATTTTAATCATGGGAAAAGGGCTAACTGGCTTGTGCAGGTACAAACCTGGTGACGCCCTTTGCAAAGCGCGCATTTTAACAGAGCGAATCAAAAAAACAGGCGCTGTTTTGTTGTGCCCAAAGGTTAAGCGCTAACGTTAGCGCTTTGAAAGATATATCACGTGTGTTTTGACGCGGCGTTATTTCCAAAAAGAATATAAAACCGATATTGTAATTCCATAATGTCAGGCTTATCTTATGCCCATTGCCATTTGAATCGCCAACCGCCTTTAGGAGCTTGTCATGACGTTACCTGTACTGTTTCGCCGCAGCCTGCTTGCCATTGCATTGGGCGCCAGCATTGCCAGCCCCGCCATGGCGCAAGAACGTGAGCTGCTTAACTCATCCTATGATATTGCCCGTGAGCTGTTCAGCGCTATCAACCCTGAATTTCAGGCATGGTGGCAAGAAGAGCATGGCGAAGAGATCAATATTAACCAGTCACATGGCGGCTCTTCTGCACAGGCACGCGCTATCATGCAGGGACTACGGGCGGACGTGGTCACGTTCAATCAGGTAACCGATGTACAGGTGCTAGCAGATGCGGGCTTGGTGGCAGAAGACTGGCAGCAGGCATTTGAAAATAACGCTTCGCCCTACTACTCGACGACCGCCTTTTTAGTACGCAAAGATAATCCCAAAGGCATCGAAAACTGGGACGACCTGGCCAAAGAAGACGTCAGCCTTGTTTTCCCGAACCCTAAAACGTCAGGCAACGGTCGTTATACGTATCTTGCTGCCTGGGGGTTTGCTGACCAGGAATTTGATGGCGATGATGAACAGATTCAGGACTTCATGCGTACTTTCCTGGCCAATGTTTCGGTTTTCGATACGGGCGGCCGCGGCGCTACCACGAGCTTTATCGAACGTGGTATCGGCGATGTTCTGATCAGCTTCGAGTCAGAAGTTAACAATATCCGTAACGAGTACGGTAGTGATGATTACGAAGTGATCGTACCGCCCATCAGTATTCTTGCCGAATTCCCGGTTGCCGTGGTTGGCGAGAATGCCGAGCGCAATGGCAACAGCGACCTTGCGCAGAGCTACCTTGAGTTTTTATATCAGGAAGACACTCAGCGCCTGCTAGCAGGATTTAACTACCGCGTTCACGATGAAACCGTGGTTGAAGAATTTGCCGACGAGTTTCCGGAAACCGAACTGTTCAACGTTGAAGACGTATTTGGTAGCTGGGATGAGGCGATGACCAATCACTTTGAAAGTGGTGCACTTCTTGATCAATTGCAGCGTCGTTAACAAGACATTATGAGCCGAGCATTACGTCTAACCGGCAACACTCGCGTGTTGCCGGGTTTTGGTCTTTCAATGGGTATCAGCGTGCTATTTATCTCGCTGATACTTTTATTGCCTATTACGGGGCTGTTTGGCCAACTTTCCAATCTGAGCCTTGCTCAATACTGGGCGATCATTACCGAAGGGCGGATTGTCGCAAGCTATATGGTCACCATCGGTGCCGCAGCAGTCGCCGCCTTGATCAATGCCGTATTTGGCTTGCTGCTGGCCTGGGTACTGGTTCGCTATGAGTTTCCGGGCAAACGCCTGCTTGATGCGCTGATGGACCTGCCCTTTGCCCTACCCACGGCGGTTGCAGGTATTACGCTCGCCACCCTGTATGCGGGCAGCGGCTGGATGGGACGCCTGCTTGAGCCGTTGGGCTTTCAGGTCGCCTACACCTGGGTGGGTATTGCGCTTGCCATGGCGTTCACCAGCATTCCATTTGTAGTGCGCACCGTTCAGCCGGTATTAGAGGATTTACCTGCTGAAGTCGATGAAGCCGCCATGTCGCTAGGTGCCACCGACGGGGTCGCCTTTCGCCGGGTCATCATGCCGCATTTGTGGCCAGCCCTGGTTACTGGCACGGGGCTTGCCTTTGTGCGCTCGCTTGGCGAATTTGGCGCGATTATTTTTATCGCGGGCAATATGCCCTACGAAACTGAAATTACCGCCTTGATGATTTTTGTCAAGCTGCAGGAGTACGACTACGCGGGCGCGTCTGCCATTGCCTCAGTAGTGCTGTTCGTTTCGCTTGCCCTACTGCTTGCCATTAATGTCTGGCAGGGCCGCTTTGTCCGCCGCTTGCACGGAGGTAAAGGCTAATGCGTCGAATCGGTGATGCACCGGCCGTCAAACGCCTGCTGATTGGCGCGGCGTTAGTACTGTCGTCGCTGTTTCTTCTTTTGCCACTGGTGGCTATCTTCGCCCAGGCGTTTTCACAGGGCATGGCGGTTTTCTGGTCTAACGTCAGCAATTACTTCACCCTGCATGCGATTGGTTTAACGCTCGGGATTGCCCTGCTTACCATTCCTATCTGTTTGATATTTGGCGTTGCTCTGGCATGGCTGGTCACTCGCTTCAGCTTCCCGGGCAGGCGAATTCTGCAAACCCTGATCGATATCCCGTTTGCAGTTTCACCGGTGGTGGCAGGGCTTATTTATCTGCTGCTTTACGGGCGCAATGGCTGGATAGGCAGCTGGCTGGATGGTCATGATATTCAGCTGATGTTTGCCTGGCCGGGTATTTTGATGGTCACCGTGTTTGTGACCTGCCCATTTGTTGCCCGCGAGCTTATTCCCCTGATGCAGGCGCAAGGCTCGCGCGAGGAAGAGGCTGCGGCTACGCTGGGCGCGAAAGGCTGGATAACCTTTTGGCGAGTCACGCTACCCAACATACGCTGGGCGCTGCTTTACGGGGTCATTTTAACCAACGCCCGGGCGGTGGGTGAGTTTGGCGCGGTATCGGTGGTGTCAGGCGCGATCCGTGGTCAAACCAATACGCTACCCCTTCATCTTGAACAGCTTTACCAGGATTATAACGCGGTGGGCGCCTTTGCCTGTGCCGCGCTGCTGGCCCTGATCGCTCTACTTACCCTGGCGGCCAAAGCAAGCTTGGAATGGCGCGCATCGCGTCGGGAGGCGCTCTTATGAGCATTCGCTTACAGAATATTGCAAAGCATTTTGGCAAAACGCTGGCCCTTGAGCCCGTCAACCTGGATATCCATGAAGGCGAACTGGTGGGCTTATTGGGCCCGTCAGGCTCGGGCAAAACTACCCTGCTACGCATTATTGCGGGGCTTGAAAACGCCGACCGCTCGCCCGAACCCGGCAGGATCCTGTTCGGCGACCGCGATGTCAGCAACGTGCACGTGCGTGACCGGCGAATTGGTTTCGTATTTCAGCACTACGCACTTTTCCGTCATATGAGCGTGTATGACAACGTCGCGTTTGGCCTGACGGTAATGGCCAAAAAAGAGCGCCCTTCAAGCGGTGAGATTCGCGCTCGCGTTTTTCGCCTGCTGGAAATGGTCCAGCTTGAGCACTTGGCCAAGCGCTACCCAGCACAGCTTTCGGGCGGCCAGCAGCAGCGGGTTTCACTGGCCCGTGCACTAGCGGTAAAACCAGATGTCCTGCTGCTTGATGAACCGTTTGGTGCACTCGATGCAAAAGTCCGTCAAGACCTGCGCCGCTGGCTTCGCCGCCTGCATAGCGAGCTTAACTTTACCAGCGTGTTTGTCACCCACGATCAGGAAGAGGCTCTGGAGCTTTCCGACCGTGTCGTGGTGATGAGTAACGGGCGTATTGAGCAAATTGACGCCCCCGATACGCTTTATCATTCGCCCAAAAACCGCTTTGTGTTTGAGTTTCTAGGCGATGTAAACCACTTGGAAGGCAACGTTAATAACGCCGTTTTAACCTGTGGCGATGCCTATTTACACGTTGACCTGCCGAATGGCACCGAAGAGCTGCTGCTGCGCCCGCATGAAGTGCGTCTGGCTGAGCAGCCAAGCGACACCTGCCATTTACCGGTAGTGGTCACCGCCATTTCACCAGTGGGTGCAGAAGTGCGCGTCGAACTGGAGGCGGACTGGTTAGCCAAGCCTTGGCTTGCCACCGTGCGCCATGCTGATTTTGAGCGCCTTCAAATGCGCCGCGGGCAGCATCTCTATGCCTACCCTCGCCAATGGCACCGCTTTAAGGATGAAGCACTGGCTGCAGAACGGTCACGGGTAGTTTAAAACGTCATTCCAGCATCAACCTTTATCAGCATAAACTCATGAGTGCTGACGGTATCTTGCTGGTATTTAAGGCGTAACAGCGGCATAGTTTGCATAGAGAAACTCAAAGGCAGTTTTTTAAGACACGTTCTCAAAGACACCTTCTTGAAACAAACCGTAATAGCGGAGAAAAATATGCTTCGGCGCCAGTTTTTACGTCTTTCAGGTGTGCTTTTGGCAGGCGTTTGGTTAGCGGGCTGTGCAAGCCCTCAATATCTTCAGCTTAGCCCAGAGCGCAGTGGCAACGTACCGCAAACCGGATCAGGCCAGCAGGTAACAGTTGTTGCCGTCGATGGCCGGGAAAGTGAAGTGATCGGTACGCGGGCGGGTGGCAATATGTCAACCGCGCAAATCACGGTTAACAGCCACGAGCTGATTCCCCAGCTGCAGGCGGAAGCCGAGCGTGCGGTTCGCGAAATGGGCTTTAACCCCACAACAGAGCAGGCCCAGGGCCGCCCTACGCTGACGCTTGAGCTTGCCAGCCTGCATTACGGACGTGGTGACAGCGGCCAGCCGTTAGTGGACGAGGCCCGTCTTGAAGGTGTTTTCCGCGCGATTGCCAAAAATAAAGGCACGACGTACACCGGCACCTATACCTCACGCCGCACTCAAGGCTACGCAGTCAAGCCGGGTGAAGACACCAACACCCGTATGCTCAATGACCTTTTGAGCGACGGCCTGAACCGGGCATTCAACGACCCCGAACTTGGCCGCCTGCTTGCCCGTTAAGACCGCTAACGCAGCGTGGGGCACACTACAGCGGTGGCCCGCGCCGCTTAAGCGACCATACCGATTCAGTACGGCCCCGCTCATCGGGGCTACCCTTCTCTAACAGCGTTACACGAAAATTCGGCGTAAACAGCTGGGCTATTTCGTCGCCGGGCACGCTATACGGCGGGCCTGCTTCATCATCCTGATGAGTTATGCTGACCAGCAAGCCTTTGGCACCAGGTGGAACTAATTGAGCCAGGTGAAACGCATAGCGTTCTCGCGTTGCCGGCGGCAATGCGATGAGCGAGGCGCGATCATAAAACGCACCTACCTCCGCTGCCTGCTGTATGTGGAGATGAAAAAAATCTCCGCACCAAAGCTCCACACTCCCCTGGCGCGAGATTTCAAACCCCGCTTGAGCGTAGCGTGATACGCCAATCGAGCGCTGGGCCAGAAACTGCTCAATCGCCTCCGGCGCCAGCTCAATTCCTAATACGGGGTGCCCAGCTTCCGCCAACCAGCGCATATCCAGGCTTTTGCCGCATAAGGGAACCAGCACTTTCGTGCCGGACTCGACCTCAAGCGTGGGCCAGTAGTGAACTAGCGCCGGGTGCGGCTGATCCAAGTGAAAACCAATTCGGCCTTCTTGCCAACGCTGTCGCCAGGAAGTACTCATTGAGATCACCTTCACTTTTTTACAGGCTTTGAAACAGCGGCAAGCTTAGAACCAGCGATCACGCTTTTTACGCCGACGCGGCAAGTGCGGCACGATAAGCCCCACGAGCAGGCCAGCACCCGCCACGCCACCGCCATACATGAAATAGCGCATCAGCAGGTCTTCTTCCTGAGTGTCCAGACGCGCCTGTAAAGCACGCACCTGCTGGCGCGACTGCTCGGTTTCGCTATCCAGCTCATTGTTGCGCGCTTCAAGGTCGCTGATCCGCTGTTCACGTATTTCCAGCGTTTCGGTCATGGAGGAAGTACGCTGCTCCCAGGTATCGTTGATCCCCGCAAGCTCAGCCGTAAGTTCATCGACACGGTCTTGCAGAACCGGTAATTGCTCGCGTGCGCTAGGGGTTTCCTGAAGCTCATCAGTCAGCACCCATACCGTATCACCGCTGCCACCCCGCACACGCGTGTAATTACCGCTTTCTTCCAGTACCTCTACCTGCTCACCCGCATTGAGCGTACCGATAATACGATATCCATCAGTGGGGCCGCTGCGTACATAGGTGCTTAACGCATCGCTTACCCAGGCTTGATTATCGGTTTGTGCAATTGCCTGTGTACTGGCCACACTTAGCAGCACGCTGGCAGCGGCTGCAACACATGAGAAACAAAATTTATCTGCTTGCATGACGTCATGTCCTGATTAAAAAAACGCTGCATGGCGGACGAAGCCACCAGCGCTAACAGCGTCGCGCTTGTCTTGGGCGCTTACCCTTCGCTACGCGGCGGTAGAGGAAAGGGACGAGGAAACTCAGCAACGCGGGCATCGCTTTTAACTGCCTTCAAAGGTCCTTCGCGCTCCACCTCATCAATACGCACAATCGCATTTAAAGGCAGGTAACTACGCTTGACGCCCTCGAAGGTTCGCTGCAATTTTTCGGTTGCAGGATCAACGACTACCCGTGACGCATCGTCAAAGACAAACTCCTCGACTTCAATAAAGCCCCAGAGTTCGCTTTGAAATATCTCGCGGACGTATAAATCCCAAATTTCACCCTGTTGGTGAACCACCACCCTATAAATCGGCTTGGCCGCCATCTTGGCCTATCCCTCTTGCCATTTGAACGTAAAATTTTCCGGCCTTAGCGTACCATAACCCAACCAGTAGAGCCTTAGATCACGTGTCTTAAAGCGTTAATAAGCGCTAACCGCCCATTTAACGAAGTGCTAATTAGCCGATATGACGGGCATCGTGTAGGGTGAATAGAAGGAAGAAGAGAAGGAAGAAGAAAGGCATACCCCCCCTACAGGAGTAACGATTATGCAGAAGGATCCAAATAAAGGTTATATCGCACTGCTTGGCTGGAGCCTAAACGCCATCGAAGCAGCAGAAAAATTTGACCGACGCTATATCGTGGTGGCTCCTGACTGGGCTGAGCAGTATTGCCAGCAACATGAAATACCCCATGTCGCCTGGAATTTCGAACGCCTCAATGACCGCTCTTTAGAAATTGCCGAAACGCTTAAAGAAAAAGGCGTAGACGTCGCGATTCCGCTGTTTGAAGAAACGGTTGAATGGGCTGGCGCCATCAATTCCGTTCTGCTTGATAATCCACGCCTTTATGGCCAGTCACTGCTGCTGCGCGATAAAGCTTTGATGAAACGGCGCGCCCAGCTGGGTGGCATCCGCGTGGGGATTTTTGAAGAAGCGCATGATAAAGAAGACGTTGTACGTTTTTTGAAACGCGTCAACCAGACGCTGCTTAAGCTCGATGGCGATCCAAATGATCCTATTCACCTTAAAGCGTTTGATAAAGCGGGCTGCCTTGGGCACCGTGTGATTCGCACCCCTGACGAGATTGATGCCATTCCTGAAGAGGAATTTCCGGTGTTGATGGAGTCCCACCTGGATGGATGGGAATTTGCGGTTGAAGCGTGGATTCATAACGGCAAAATCGCCTTTTTGAATATTTCGGAATACGTAACACTAGGCTATTCCGTGTTTGTGCCCGCCTCCCCCGAGCTTGAAAAATACCGTGATCAGATTACGACTCAGATTGAAAAGCTGATTAAGGCCTTCGATATTGAATTTGGCTTGATTCATCCCGAATACTTCGTTACAAGCGACGGCGAAATGTACTTTGGCGAAGTCGCCTATCGTCCGCCTGGCTTTAAAGTATTTGAGCTGCTGGAACGTGTTTACGGCTTTAACGCCTATCAAGCGTCCATGCTGGTGTTTGATCCAAAAAGCACTCCCGACGAAATCACCGCGTTCTTTCCCAAGGAGGTGGTCGATGCCAACGGGTTTGCCGGTTGTTTCGGCGTTTACCCGCGACGTCGCGTTGTCAGCCGCCTTGAAATCCCGGAAGAGACCGAAGATCACGCTTACTTTGAGTCTCATGAGCTGACCTCGCCGGTTGAAGAAACGGTTACTAAGCGCACCGCTTTTGGTACCCACTGGGGGCTGATTTACTTCAAGGGCGATGACGCACATACCATGCGCGATCTCCTTAAACGTCAGGAAGACCTCGACTTCTATGTATAATCCCAGCTATTACCGGGACAAGGAGTCATTGTGACGCCTCATATCGAGTCGCTTTCAAACGTCGGCAAGCTTGACGAGCTGCTGCACAAACTAGACGAAGCGGTGGCGCTATTAGCCGACGCACCCGCTTTTTCCAAGCCCGGAAAGCTACCCCGGGTACTGGACACCGCCCGCCGGGTGTTATTACAGCCCGGCGGCTGTGCAGCGCTTGAAACGCGTGCGGCAGCCATTGAAGCTTCGGGCGTTTTTGCAGGTTCAGACTGGGAAACGCCTCAATATCTAGTGCCTACGCTCACGACGTTCTCGCTGAAGAGTGCCGACGCCAACGTAGTGGTTATTGAGGCATTAAGCGAATTACGTTTGCTTGCTGTGGCCAAAGGGGGCTATCAGCATTCACTGCTCTCTCAGGAGCAGGCGCGCCACTATCTGACGCAGGTCATGGCGATTAATCTCTGGCTGCTATTTGGTACGCCCAGTGAAGCCGAGCGGGAAACTCAAGGGCGGCTCTCGACGATTACTCGACAGCTATTTAGCCATCTTGCCGAACGTATTGGCTATGAGCATGTAATTGATCAATTGATCGATGAAATCTGGCGAATCTTGAAGCAGCGACCTATTCAGGTAGACGCTATCAAGCAGATGATTACCCAGATTGCGCTGTGTCAGGCAAACCCGGATATTGACCTGGGCGCCAGCGGGCAAGGCGCTGATCGCTTAGTGAGTTCACTCTTCGGCCCTACCCAGGCCTGCCGTGAAGATCCAGGCGTGGACATCTATCGCGAGCGCCTTGAACGCATGGATACCTCGGCTTTACAGGCTGAAGCCACGGGGTTTGCCCGCGCCATGCACGATACCGGGCTGGTTTCCCCCTACCACGCCGTGCTGATGCGCCATCTGCTTGAAGAGAGCGACTATCTACTCACCGAGGCGATGGGCCTCTCCTCGACCGGGCGCGACTGCCTGCTGTGTTATCGCGAACTGGTTCATGCACTGATCCGCAGCGCCATTTATCCGGCCACCGCGCAAGCGGTATATGGCTTGGCGCTGCTGCTTGAACGGGGCATTCTTTACCAGCCACCGGTGGCACCCGCGATGTGGCGCCAGTTGAATCTGCCGCTTTCCGATTGGACACAGGCACGCCTTATGCTCGCCTATGGTGAACTAACCACACCGCGGGCACGCCTTCTGGAAGGGGTTTTATGCATGCTGGGCCTCCCTCTGGGCGTAGGTCAGGGCAACAACCCTACCTGCCAGTCGGCCAGGGCGCTTTCCATGTGGGCGTATAACGACCCGGATTACTTGCTGCAAATGGTCGCCTGGGCGGCGCGCGATGATGAAATCATCGTACATTTTGAGGGGCAGCCGATCTCCTCTAAAGAGAGCCAGTCGGGGGTGGCGACAGAGCTCCCGATAGATCTAGACCCCGTTTCGCTGATTGTGGTGCCCCAGCTAGACCGCATTTATGCAGAAATGGGCCGGCGCTGTATTGGCCGTGAAGGCGACCCTCACCGCTGGGTCAACCCTGAGTTTCATGGCTGGTGGTCAGGCCGCGGATTTTGTATCAATGTTGACGTTGCCACAGGGCAACTGACGAATATTGATTCTTTTATACGCCATTTCTATGCCTGCTATCATCCTTTCTACAATGGCAATCAGCCCCTTATCCACCCTCAACCGGCGGGTATTGCGATTACCGATAGCGCCGCCCGCTTCATTGGCTGGCATGCCATCACAATACTGCGCGCATCGCTTGATCCATCGGATATAATGCGCCTGTATTTCTATAACCCCAATAATGACAGCGGTCAGGATTGGGGAGATGGCGTCGTTGTGAGTACTGCCGGTAACGGCGAGCGCTTTGGCGAGGCGTCTCTGCCCTTTGACCAGTTTACGTCGCGGCTGTATATCTATCACTTTGATCCACTGGAGCACGGTGAGCTGGCGACAGTAGCCGATGAAGAGCTTGAAGGCGTCAAACAGTATCTATATCGCAGCTGGGGGGGCGCTCGTTTGCCAGACACCGAGCTACAGGCCAATGAAGGCGCCCACTCGTCAATTAATCAGCCATAACCGCGCTTAATTAACCCATGTCTTCTATGTTACGACTCGATCAACTGCTGGTGAGCCAGGGGCTTGCCAGTTCGCGTACCCGTGCCCAGCGACTTATTCGCCATGGCCGTGTTCGCCTTGAGGCGCACCCGCATGCGCTGATCAAACCTTCAGAAAAATGGCCGATAGAGACACGCTTACAGGTCGATGATGACCCGGAAGAGCGCTACGCCTCGCGCGCGGGTTTAAAACTTGAAAGCGTACTGGACGTTTTAAATAAACGCCTTGATGGACTAGTCGTGCTGGACGTTGGCCAGTCAACAGGGGGCTTTACCGACTGCGCGCTGCACTATGGTGCACGTCACGTGATGGGGGTTGAAGTGGGCCACGGGCAGCTTGCCGATTCACTTCGCTCTGACCCGCGGGTGACGTGCCTGGAAGGCCTCAATGCCAGGCATATGAGCACATCCCCAGCGCTCCAAGAAGCTATCGCGACACTCCCGCTTGATATCGCGGTGATGGACGTTTCGTTTATTTCACAAACCCTGATCCTGCCTGAAATCGCTGCGCTGCTGCCGCCTAGCGGTGAACTTATTTCCCTGGTCAAGCCGCAGTTTGAATTAACCCCAGGAGCGCTTGATAAGCGCGGAGTGGTTCGTCGAGCGGCTGACTACAAGGTTGTTGAGGAGAAAATTCGTACGGCGTGCAGCGCCTGCGGGTTAGCCGTACAGCACTGGCAGGAAAGCCCGATCACCGGTGGAGACGGCAATCGGGAGTTTCTTCTTCACGCCATCAAACAAGGCTAGCTAAGCGTGGCGGGCGGCAGCCGCTTTATCGACTGCACCTTGGCGGCTTCCCCCTTGTCACGGTGCAGCCAGACATCCATCTGCTCGAAAGCGACTCGAACGTCTGCCTCTCGGAACAACTGATCCACCCGGCAGTTCACTTCATCCGCCGCAAACAGGCGATCCACCAGGTCATTAACAAAGATGCGCAGCTCAAAATTGAGGCTGTGGTTGCCATAGCTTAAGCAGAAAACCTGGGGTTCCGGGTCAGCCAGCACCCGCTCGTTCTCGTCAGCCGCCTGGCGCAAAAGTCGATGCACTTTGTCTAAATCAGAACCGTGAGCAACGCCGTAGGTCAACACCACCCGAGTGATGTTATCGGAAAGCGACCAGTTGATCAGCTGATCGGTGACAAAGGTCTTATTGGGGATAATGATCTCTTTACGATCGAAGTCTGTAACCGTGGTGGCGCGTATCCGAATACGGCTTACGGTACCGTGCAGGTTGCCAAGCGTAATCGTGTCGCCAATTCGAATAGGGCGCTCGAAAAGAATAATCAAACCTGAAATGAAGTTGGCAAAAATTTCCTGCAAGCCAAACCCCAAGCCCACGCTGAGCGCCGCCACCAGCCACTGCAGTTTATCCCACGACACGCCTAGCGTCGCCAGCGCCATCACAATGCCCGTGCCTACAATTGCATAGGAAAGCAGCGAGCTTATGGCGTAGGCGCTACCCTGCTTTAACGCCAGGCGAGATAGCACCATGACCTCCAAAAGCCCCGGCAGGTTGCCCGCCATGATAATAGTAATGGCCACAATCAAGAGTGCCGTAAACACATCGGAAATCGACAGCGTATCGCCAACCAAATCGCCCTCTTCGGCATCCCATAGCGAGACGTGATCCAGATAACCCAGCACGGATAACAGGTCTGCCCACACCAGGTACAAAAGTGCGCTGAAACCAATCAGCAGAATCAGTTTGGAAAGGCGCAGCGACTGGCTGTTGATTTTCTCCATATCCAGCGGTGGCTCTTCCACTACTTCAAGCCCACCTTCAGCCCCCTCCTGCACCTGCGCCCGGCGGCGAGCCAGAGCGCGTCGATAGGCAAGCCGCCTGGCGGCAACGGCCAAGCTGCGCACCACCGTTGCCTCGACCACAATCCATAGCCCCAGCAGGTACAGCGTAATGGCAAAGCGGCCCACCAGGCGTAGCGCCGTATATTCATACCCCCATACCATCAGCCCCAGTAACACGAGCGGTATGGATGCCATGGCAAGCCCCAGCATCAATCGAAACAGACGAACGCCAAAAAACGGTATATGCGACAAAATCAGCTGGGCTAGCCACCAGCTCATGGCCAGAAGCCCTACCGTAATCAGCGCCATGGCGACAGGCCGCATCGCCAATGGGGTTTCCATCTGTTCTGACATGGCCGCAATGGCCACCACTGGCACTAATGCTAACCCTAGCCCACGCAGCAGTTCGCGCAGCCGAGCATTGTAATGAGCCGACCAGGTAAAATGTCGCTCGGCCACGCCGTCAGCCACTAATAACCTGCGCCCCCACGCCACCACGGCCCAGCTTAAGGCCAATTGCAGCAACGCTGGTGAAACGCTATGGGCCAATGCGCCCTGGGTTGCGCTAAGTCCTAGTCCTACGCCCGCCAGCGCTAGCGGCCCGGGGATCGCGAGCAGCGCGTTTAAGAGCACCGCTTTTGGGGTATGCAGTTGGGTATCGCTTTTTAAGCGACCAATCTGTGAATGAATGGCAGCAAGACCTGCCTTGATACGCCGCCGCAAACCCACTAATAACAGGCTTACCAGTACCAGAGGGGCACCGCTGAGCACCTCCCAGGAAACGCCCTTCCAGTGGCTGGGCAAAATGGCTCGCCACTCACCTTCTCGCCACTCCTGGCGCGCGTTGTGGGGCAGTTGGCGCATCCAATTCAGATCCAGCGGTCGGCTGTTAGCCACCCAAAACAACTGCTCATCGATGGTCGTACGCAGCTCTCGGGTAGTGGTCAATAGCTGTTGCTGATTAAGCTGCAGCTCAATGGCAGCACTTAGCAGGCTGCCATAAGATTGCTCTAATTGTTCAACCAGCTCACGGCGCGACTGGTAAAGCCGTGAAAGCGAACTGACCAAGCCGGGGGTCACCTCAAGGCCAGCCTCTTCCAGGCGCTGGGTCGCCAGCCGCTCGCCTTGGCGTAACTGGTCGCGCTGGCGAATCAAGTCAAACTGCTTTAGCCGCAGGTCGGCAATTTCGTCCTGAAGATCACGACGCGGCACAATCGATGGCAATGATTGACGCTGCTCACGCAGAATCCGTGAGAGTAACTGGCTGCCACGGATAGCATCGATTTGCTCGTTCAGACTGCGCTGCAGCTGACGCACATGATCCAACTGACGCTGCGCTTCGATATTCTCACGCACAATGCTGTTGGAACGATCCGTCGCACGCAGCAGCTCCAAGCTAAGCTCTTGGTTAATTTGCTGGGCACGTAAGACAACGGGATGCCCTTCGGCAATTAAAGGATCGTCCCGTGCGGCATCGGCGATCGCCTGTTCCGACTCCAGTCGGCGCTGCCGATCAATCGCTCCCTGTAGTAAATTTAAGCGCTGCTCCTGACGGTCGATTTGCATTGAAAGCAGATCACGCCGCTGCTGCGCCAGCTCACGTAACCGGCTATTGGCGCTTAACTCGCGCTGATTATAAGTGACCTCTCGCTCCGCCAAGGCGCGCTCTAGGCGTAGCTGGATCAGTTGAGCATCGTTCAGAGCAGAAAGCTGCCGGTCAGCCAGGAGCGCTTCCCGCTCATCGTGCTGGCGACGTAAGACTTCAATGCGCTGAAGCGCTTCAGAAATTGACTGCTGAGCTCGCTCGGGTAGGGTTTGAGCAGAAAGAAGCTGCGAATTCACTTCCGCCAGTTGGCTCTGCAACTGTTGCAGCTCTACGACAGCATCCGTCTGCTGCGCTTCGAGTGTATCAAGCGGCGTGTCGGTTAAATCGGTAACGCTTAATTGCTGACTATCATCGTTAATGTCATTGAGTTGGCGCTCCAAGAGCTGCCGCTGTTCTGGCGCCTGTTCAACACGCTGAGTTAATGCCGACAACCGCTCTTCAACCGCGCTTAATCGCTCATAGGCCTGCAAGGCAGCTGCGAGTGCATCTTTATCACGCCCTTGTTGGGGTGTAAGTTCGCCTTCAGCCGCATCTAATTCGGCGAGCCTTTCGGCCAGCTCTTTTTGGGGGGGTACCCGGTCAAGTGGGGAGTAATCGGCCGCGTGAACATGAACGCAAGCCATCAATACCCACAGCAAAAACAGGCTTCTAACTAGCCAACTGCCAGCAAATCTCACCACGTCAATCATGCCCTCACAGACATTATTAAAACCCGCCGATACGGAAACAGTTGCTATTGTCAGGCGTTCTAAGGATAAGCGCAATGAAGAGGAGTTGACTTACACCCTCCGCGTGTATAGAAACAACCTTGATAATTGTTTCTCCCCTATTTGCGAGCCACCTAGATGGTCATCCGAAAACTGATGTTGGTCGGTCTAACGGTATTGCTAAGCGCCGAAATGCTCGGTAACGCCGCATTAGCAGAATCGAAAGAAGAAATTGAAGCACGTATCCGTGCGCTTGATAATGAGCGCTATCAACTTAACCAGCAGTTGCAGCAAATGCACGCGTCTGATGAAACATCAGCCGATGTGGCTGATGAAACGCTGCCTGTGGAACAGGCGCGTGAGGATCTCATTGAACGCCGTCAATTGGAGCAAGAGTCCACTCGAAATCCCTTCTCTATTACCACGCATCGCACTAACTACTTATTCCCGGTTAGTTACAATGCCAAGCAAAACAATGAGAATTTTCGCAATGTCACCACTGATGCCGGGCCTGATAGTAACGAAGTCAAGTTTCAGCTCAGCGTTAAGGTAAATTTAGCGGAAGATATTTTCGGTCGTGTGGGAGATGTCTACTTCGGCTATACCCAGCGCAGCTGGTGGCAGGCATACAATACCGATGCCTCTTCACCGTTTCGGGAAACCAACTACGAGCCCGAAATATTTATCGACTTCGATAATGCCTGGAGCGCTTTAGGATGGGTTAATACACGCAATCGAGTGTCCTTTAACCATCAGTCCAACGGTCGCTCTGACCCACTTTCGCGAAGCTGGAATCGCGTCTATTTGGAAAGCATTTTTCAGCGCGGCGATTGGGCGTTGACATTAGCTCCCCATTGGCGTGTGCCAGAATCAGAAAGCGATGACGATAATCCTGATATCGAGCGGTATATGGGTTACGGCGATATTCGGCTTGCTAAGCGGCTTGAGAACAATCATGAAATCAGTGGCCAATGGCGAGGCAACCCCAGCGCAGGGCATCATGGTACTCAGATCGACTATAGCTGGCCCACGTTTAACAATTTGCGAGCCCACGTGCAGTATTACTATGGCTACGGTGAAAGCATGATTGATTACGACAACCGCGTTCATCGCCTAAGCATTGGTTTTAGCTTAAACCCATTATTTAGTGCCACTGGATTGAACCGTTAGCAAAACGAGCTTGTCTATCATGTGTCGGCTGCTATGCTGATATAGGTTAAATAATTCATTCGTCAAAGGAAGACAAAATGGCTAAGCGTCAATTTGGTACTGATAACAGCGCTGATCAATGGAAAGAAGATCTGCGTCATTTAAGCGACACGGTAGAAGAGCTGGTTAAAGCCACGTCAAAAGACGCCAGCAGTGAAATGCACGATCTTCGTACTCGTGCAGAGGGACGTCTTAAAACTGCACGTGCGCGCCTTGAAGCACGCGGTGAGCGTATCTATGACGACACCCGTGAAACGATTTCACAACAAGTAGATTGCTGTGACCGTTACGTTCATGAAAACCCGTGGTCTAGCATCGGTATCGGCACCGCTGTTGGTGTATTGGTAGGTATGCTGCTCGGACGCCGCTAATGTCTTTGGGTCCAACCCAACGCGTATTCTCTGCCGCCAAACGCTTGCTGAAGTCACTGGTTGCGAACAGTGAAACCCGCCTGCGTTTGGCGGTTTTAGAGCTTGAAGAAGAACGCGCCCGCCTGTTCACGCTGTTTCTTTTATTGGGTGCCAGCTTACTGCTACTGCTATTGGGCGTTGCTACATTAACGGCTCTTATCGTAGTGATCTTTTGGGACTCCTACCGACTATTGGCGATTGGTGGAAGCGCAGGCGTACTGTTAGCGGCTAGCTTCTTGCTGGCAGCCATTGGTGTTCGCCAGGCCAAGCGCCATACGCTGCTAAAAGAAACGCTTAAACAGCTAGCGGCCGATCGTGCTCTGCTTGAGGTGAACGGAGATGAAGCAAACCGACAAGAGCGTTAATCCGCCCAGCCGTGCTGAACGTAAAGCGGCGTTGCTGGCTCAGCTAGAGCAGCAGCGTGTAGATATTTTAGTATGTAGCGAATATCTGCAGCGCTCGGCATCGCCGCTCGATCAAAGCTGGCGCAGTATTAAACTGCCATTGTATGCGGCGGGCGGCCTACTGGCATATAAGCTCGTACGACGCCCAGGTGGAATAATGGCGGCTGGCAGAAAAGGGCTTGCGGGCTACATGCTGTTTCGCAAGCTAAAACTCCTGGCAAAAATTGCCACCTAAGCTGGCCGACAGCTGCATCCGTTACTATCGAGGTGCGTCATTGCCTAAGTTTGTTACTGCCAGTACCGTTCTAACTAAGCTTGCAAGGTCGCATCATGCGATTTAGCAAGCTTGACCACAGGCAACCCCACTCGCCCACGCCCATTGAAAGTTATACCCGCCAAGCTCACCGGTCACGTCCAGCACTTCCCCTATAAAACGCAGTTGAGGCAGATCTTTTACTTCAAACGTTTTAGATGATATCGCATCCGTATTGACTCCCCCCATAGTCACCTCAGCGGTACGCCACCCTTCTGTTCCTGCGGGCTTGAGCTGCCATTGATTAAGCCGACCGGCCCATTGATCCAACTCATCATTGCTGTATTGGGCTAATGGCTTGAGCTGGTTTGAGTCGGGATACCACTCCAGGAGCGCCTGGGCAAATCGTTTGGGGAAACGCTCGCCTAACCAGGTCGAGAGTTGACGCTTAGGGGTTATCTTACGTGCCTCGCGTAGCGAATCCGCGGCATTTTCATTCGCTAGTAGATCAATTTCAATGGGCGAACCTGGCTGCCATACGCTGGATATTTGCAGCATGGAAGGCCCCGACAGCCCGCGATGGGTAAACAGCATGGGCTCGACAAAACGCCGCCCGGCACAGCTAACCGCCACGGGCAAACTGACCCCTGAAAGCTTTGCACTGCGGTCTTTCCAGAAATCACTCAAGGTAAATGGCACCAGCCCTGCTCGAGTAGGCAATACCTCCAGACCAAACTGGCGGGCAAGCTCATAACCAAACCCGGTGGCGCCCATGGTCGGTATGGATAAACCACCGCTTGCCACTACCACTACCCCGGCATCAATAACCCCGATTGAGGTAGAAAGACGCATACCCTCGCCTTGCCTCACGACCTTCGTGATCTGGGTATTAAGCTTTACTTCAACGCCTGCCCACTCACATTCAGTCCATAATACACGTACGATTTCTTTGGCAGACGTTGCACAAAATAGTTGGCCGGGCGCTTTCTCAACGTACTCCACGCCATGCCGGTCAACCAGCTCCACAAAGTGTTCGGGGCGGTAACGTTTTAGCGCAGAAATACAAAAATACGGATTTTCAGAGTAAAAATGCTGAGGTGTCGTGCCAAGATTGGTAAAGTTGCAGCGGCCCCCGCCTGACATGAGTATCTTTTTACCTGCTTTGTTGGCGTGGTCAATTATCAGCACACGTCGGCCTGCGTAACCGGCCTGTGCCGCACACATTAAGCCAGCCGCACCGGCGCCGATAACCACGACATCATAAACCATAGAAAATAGCTCTTGGGAGGGTGTAAAAAACCGCATTTTAACAGCTCAAGGCAGTAATAAAATTTTTCTTCACGCTTCATTGCACCTTACAAAAACGCTAACCAAGACCGTATTTTAATAGCTGCTGGAGAGCATAGAAGGCGTCATCAGACGCACACTCGAGGGGAAGGCCAACCTTTCCTGGGTTAACAAACCGCCTCCGAGCCTAATACTGAGAAGCTTATGTCCGCGTATGTCCGACCGTTTTTGCTTTTGTCATTCATTCTGGTTTTTTCCGGGCCCACGCTGGCACAAACATCCGGGCAGGCAGCGCTTCCCGTTATTGGCAGCCGTGCTGAAGCAACCACCTGGTCCGACCCGCTAGAAGCATTGGGCACCCTGCGTGCCGATGAAAGCGTTACGCTATCGGCCACGGTAACCGAGATTGTTGCCGAAATTAACTTTAAAGATGGCGAACAGGTCGAACAGGGGCGGCTGCTGGTACGCTTGGAAGATACCGAAGAACAAGCTTTACTGCGTTCCGCGCAGGCCATAAGTGACGAGCGGCGTAACGCGCTTGGCCGCGCCACCCAACTGCAGGATCGCAATCTGGCCGCCCGCGCGGATGTAGAAGACTTTCAAGCACAGCTTCGCCAAACACAGGCTGATATCCAGGCGCTTGAAGCTCGCCTTACCAATTACCAGATTAAAGCCCCGTTTAGCGGTCGGGTGGGCTTTCGTAACATCAGCACGGGCACGCTGGTCACACCCGGCATGGAGCTTGCCACGCTCGATAAGCTCGACGTCATGAAGCTCGACTTTAGCGTTCCCGAAAGCTTTCTAGGACGCCTTTCAAAGGGGCTTACACTAAGCGCCACTACGGCGGCCTACCC
Source organism: Halomonas sp. AOP7-B1-5 (assembly GCF_052353045.1). Lineage (NCBI taxonomy): Bacteria > Pseudomonadati > Pseudomonadota > Gammaproteobacteria > Oceanospirillales > Halomonadaceae > Halomonas > Halomonas sp. AOP7-B1-5. The sequence continues at coordinate 26,370 of NZ_JBQTDC010000041.1, forward strand.
TGATGAAGTATTTAGCGGAGAAATCGCCAGCATCGGGACGCGCATCGATCCTGTCTCGCGAAGCGTCAGCGTTCGCGCCGTGCTGGAAAACCCAGGCATGCGCCTGCGCCCAGGGATGCTGATGGAAGTAATCGTTCAGCAGCGCGTACGGGATGCTGATGGAAGTAATCGTTCAGCAGCGCGTACGGGATGCGGTGGTATTGCCGGAAGCGGCACTCGAACCCAGTGGTGACCAGCACTATGTAATGCTGATCGACCAAAGCGGTGATGCCCCACGCCTTGAAAGACACGAGGTCGTGATTGGCGAGCGGCGCTATGGCCAGGTCGAAATTCTCGAAGGTATTAACGCAGGCGATCTAGTGGTCGTACATGGCCTGCAGCTGGCAAGAGACGGCCTCGAAGTACGCCTGTTAGGCATCATGGATGGTGAAACGGATATCCGCGCCTTGCTGGAGGCTGATCGCTAATGCGCCTATCCGATATTTCCGTTCAGCGGCCCGTGCTCGCCATGGTGATTGCCGCGCTGATTATCGCTTTTGGTTTACTCGCGCTTAACCGGCTTCCACTGCAGGAATACCCTACTGTAGACCCTCCGATTGTCAGTATTGATACTCGCTACCCCGGGGCCGCCGCCAATGTGGTCGAAACGCGGATTACTCAGGTGTTGGAAGATCGAATTGCTGGCGTCGAGGGCATCGAGCTAATTACCTCACAAAGCGAGGACGGCCGCTCACGCGTTGAAATCGAATTTGGCATTGAAATGGATATCGACGCTGCCGCGAACGATATTCGGGATCGCATCTCAGGCGCCTTGCGTAACCTGCCAGACGATGCCGATACTCCGGAAGTCACCAAGGCGGACAGCAGCGAGGAAATTGTCGTATGGCTGAGCCTTTCAGGCGCCGACTACTCAATTACCGAGCTTACCGATTACGCCAACCGCTTTCTGGTCGATAGCCTATCTGTTCAGCCGGGGGTCGCCCGCGTTCGCGTCGGCGGTGGCCGAGACTACGCCATGCGTGTATGGCTTGACCGTAACGCGCTTGCTGCCCGGGGCTTGACCGTAGGCGATATTGAAGATGCGCTCCGCGCAGAAAACGTTGAGCTACCAGCAGGCTCGATCGAATCGCAAGACCGCCAGTTCATCGTTCGCCTACCGCGCAGCTTCGCAACCGCCGATGACTTTAAACGCCTATCACTTACTCAAGGGGATAACGGCTATTTGGTACGTCTGGCGGATGTCGCGCGGGTAGAAGTCGGCTCGGTCGAAGATCGCTCGGTGTTTAGAGCCAATGGCATTCCGATGGTCGGGCTGGGTATGATCATGCAGTCGACGGCGAATGTCATCGAGCTTTCCAGCGCCGTTCAGCGTGAGCTTGAGCGCCTTCAGAATACACTACCGGAGGGTATGACGCTTACCCTGAACTACGACGCTTCTGTGTTTGTTTCTGGGGCGATTGAACAGGTGGTAATGACCCTGTTTATCGCCATGGGCCTGGTGGTCATCGTTATCTTTCTGTTCCTGGGGAATTTACGCACCACGCTAGTGCCTGCCGTTACCGTGCCAATCGCCGTTATCGGTGCGTTTATCGCGCTTGCCGCCATGAACTTTTCAATCAACCTGCTTACCTTGCTCGCCTTAGTTCTGGCGATTGGGTTGATTGTCGATGACGCTATCGTGGTACTGGAGAATATCAATCGCCGGATGCACGACTACGGTGAAACGCCGCTGGTGGCGGCCTTTAGAGGCACGCGACAAATTGCCTTTGCGGTTATCGTTACCACTCTCGTGCTGGTCGCGGTATTTGTGCCGTTAAGTATGCTGCAGGGCGATATCGGCCGCCTGTTCTCCGAGTTTGCGCTTACCATGGCATCCGCCGTTGTCTTCTCGACACTACTCGCCCTTACGCTAACCCCCATGATGGCATCCAAGATTCTGAAGCCAGGCATGCACGATAGCGCTATTGGCCGAGGCGTACAGCGGCTACTTAACGGCACTCAGCAACATTATCAGCACATACTTGAATGGTTACTGGCACGCCGCTGGCTGGTGGTTGGGCTTTTCGCTTTGTTAATGGCTGCCACCGCCTGGCTTGCCACCCAGCTGCCTAATGAGTACACGCCTCAAGAGGATCGCGGCAACTTCATTGTGCTGGTGAATGGCCCTGAAGGGGCCACCTTCGATTACATGATGGATTACATGGATGAAATCGAAACACGCCTGACTCCTTTCATAGACGCGGGTGAGCTTGAGCGTGTGGTGGTACGCGCCCCGCGCGGCTTTGGTAATATCGAAAATTTTAACAGCGGTTTCATCATTATTAACATGACCGACTGGGGCAGTCGCCGTAGCGCTTGGGAGGTAATGGATGACGTGCGCGAATTACTGCGTTCGCTACCCGGTGTTCAGGCGTTCCCGGTAATGCGCCAAGGGTTTGGGCAGCGTACCCAAAAGCCCGTGCAGTTTGTTCTTGGCGGTGGCACTTACGAAGAGCTTGCCCGCTGGCGAACCACCTTGATGGATTATGTGCGTGAAGATAATCCACGTCTTACCGCCCTGGAAAGTAACTACAACGAGACTCAACCCCAGCTTAGCGTCGAGATCAATTACGAGCGTGCCGCCGCCTTAGGCGTCACCGTCACTGAAATAGGCCGAACGCTAGAGGTACTACTGGGCGGGCGCAATGTGACTCGCTATGTAGATGACGGCGAAGAGTACGATGTGATTGTCGAAGGTGATCGCGGTCGCCAAAATAGCCCCCGCGCCCTAGACAATATACAGGTGCGCTCGGCACGCTCTGGTCAATTAATCCCGCTGGCCAGTCTGGTCACCCTCTCCGACTTTGCCGGAGCCAGCACGTTGAACCGTTTTGATCGCGTTCGGGCGATTACCATTGAGGCCAATCTGGTCGATGGCTATCCGCTCGGTGAAGCGCTGACTTACCTACAGGAAACCGCCGACACTCTGCTACCCGAGGAAGCACAAACCAACGTGGCAGGCCCCTCTCGTGACTTTCAGCAGGCAAGTGGGGCAACCACCTTCCTACTGGTGCTGGGGGCGGTCGTGGTATTTCTGGTTCTGGCGGCGCAGTTTGAAAGCCTTATCCACCCGTTTGTGATTATGCTGACGGTACCGCTTGCCATGAGCGGTGCCTTGCTGGCGCTACTGCTAACCGGGCAGTCGCTTAATATCTATAGCCAGGTCGGCCTGGTGCTGCTAATTGGCTTGGCCGCCAAAAACGGTATCTTGATTGTGGAGTTTGCCAACCAGCTTCGTGATGAAGGCAAAACGTTTCATATAGCGCTCATAGAGGCATCGGTTACCCGCCTTCGGCCTATTTTAATGACCGCAATTACCACCATGGCAGGCGCGATACCCCTGATCATCTCCAGCGGCCCTGGCTCAGAGTCACGGTTAGTAATTGGCACAGTGATCATGGCAGGCGTTGGCGCGGCCACGCTGTTTACGCTGTTCGTGGTTCCCGTCGCCTATGATTTACTGGCCCGTCATACCGGCTCGCCGGGTGCCGTTAAGCGTCGGCTTGAAGAGGAAATTGCCGACGCAACGGAGGAGCAGTGACCTGCTAACCCCGTGAGGCTTATCAAAGCAG
>NZ_JBQTDC010000042.1:0-28727 GCF_052353045.1 Halomonas sp. AOP7-B1-5
TGCGCCTCGGGGGATTTTTTTTGTGTGCAGGAAAAAGGCGGTAAGGCACTCCTCAGCGTGTCGGATCAGCCGCCCACCCCAGCAGCGCTTTGCGCTGCATCGCCGGCTGAAGCCAGTTCCCACAACGTAGGGACAGGTCAATCCATAATCTACGATGTTATGGAGCGCCTTCGTTCTAATGTGGGAGCTGGCTTCAGCCGGCGAAGGCACCGTCAGGTGCCTGGGATGGAAGAGGCCACCGTGCCTGCTTGCCCCCACCCAGCCGCGCGGGGCGGCGCATCGCTGACTGGAATCAGCTCCTGCAATACATCCCCTCAACACTGATATTCATCACTCACGCCAGATCACCGTTTGTGTCAAAATGCACTCATTAAGGAGGAATGCCATGACTCAAATGCGCTGGGACCAGCTACTTTCCCCTCGACGCCTGCACGATCAACGTCCGGATAACACGCGTGAAATTGGGCGTACCCCCTTTCATAAAGATCACGACCGAATTGTCTTTTCAGGTTCTTTTCGGCGCTTGGGGCGTAAAACCCAGGTGCACCCGCTAACCGAAAATGACCATATCCATACGCGGCTGACTCACTCACTGGAAGTCGGCTGCGTAGGCCGCTCGTTAGGCATGATTGTGGGCGAGCTGCTACATGACCGTCTGCCAGAATGGATTACGCCTGCAGACCTAGGGGTCATCGTACAAACGGCTTGCCTGGGTCACGATATTGGCAACCCACCATTTGGTCATGCCGGTGAGTACGCGATTCGCGACTGGTTTAGGCGTGGCCAGGGAAGCGGCTTGCTGGACGGACTTTCAGAAGCCGAGCGTGAAGATTTACTGACCTACGAAGGTAACGCCCAAGGCTTTCGGGTCATTACTCAAATTGAATATAACCAGTTTAATGGCGGTATGCGCTTATCGGCGGCAACCTTGGGTACGCTTCTGAAATATCCTTGGACCGTACGCTATGGCGGCCGGGCAGGTAAGTTTGGCTGTTACCAGTCCGAGCAGGCGCTCCTGAAAGAAGTCGCCGAAGCGGTAGGCCTATTGCCTCAGGGGGATCAGCGCTGGTGTCGTCATCCCTTGGCGTGGCTGGTCGAAGCCGCCGATGATATTTGTTATGCCTTGCTGGATCTGGAAGACGGTCTGGAAATGGGTATTTTACGTTACGAAGAGGTCGTGGAAATCCTGCGTCAAATTGCGGGTGAGTTTCCGCCTGAATATGAGGAAATGCAAAACCGTCAGGTGTCCCAGCGTCGACGCATTGCTTTATTGCGCGGTGCAGCCATGGAGCGCGCGGTAAACGAGGTGGGTGCGGTGTTTGTTCAGCATGAGCAAGCGCTATTGAGCGGTACGTTAAAAGATGACCTGCTTGAGCTGTGTCACCCTGATTTGGGCTGGGGAGTACAGGCAGCAAAACAGTTGGCCCGTGAACGTATTTTCCAGAACGAGCGTAAGGCCAAGCTTGAAATTGGGGCTTACACGACGCTGGGTATTCTCTTGGAAGCCTTTATTGGTGCTGCCCATGAGCTGCACCATACCGGGCAGTCGTCCTTCAAGCATCAGCGTGTATTGGCACTGATTGGTGAGAATACGCCGCTACCGTCCTGGTCGCTTTACGATAGCTACCGGCGCATGCTGGACTTCATTGGCGGGATGACTGATCACTACGCGGTGGATCTTGCCCAGGAAATGGGCGGACGCCTACGCGGGGATTAAGCGATTAAGCATTAAACCGATGGCTGGCGGAGATGACTCAGCTCTACTAGCCTGGCCCGCTCCATTAATAGATAAATAATCTTGTCATGGATCGGGTCGCTCAGCGTGCCAGGTTTTAAGTCAGTAAGCTGCCTGGAAAGCTGCTCCCCACTGACCACCAGAACATCGCCGGTTGATTCAGTCGTGTCGATCTCCCAGCCAGGCAGTACAAGTACACCGCTTACAGGGACGGGGACACCGCAGCGCCGTTCAAGCCACTGGTTAAGCCAGCTGACCGCTTGACGTGTTTTATGTAAAGGGCGGCGCTCATTCCAGTGCGGAAAGCGTAAGCGTTCACGCTCGACGACCACCTTGTTAAGCTCCCGCCCATCCGAGCCAATCGCCAATGCCCGCGCCCGGGTTTCCAAGACGAAAACACCGTGGGGTGTGACCACCACATGATCGATAGTAAAACTATCCGTGGGTACGTCATGAAATACATAATAGGGGTGGGCTTCGGGCCGGATAAGCCGCTCAAGTTCCTGACCGACGGCCAGTTCGCAGGCAAGGCCGAGCTTCAACCGTCTAATGCGCTGGTAGTCGCGCACTAACAGAAGCGAAAAGGTTAGCACGAGCAGGGTGCTTAAAAGCCCATATAGTGCCCACTCGACCCACTCCTGCCGACTTACAAACAGCATTCTGCCCATACCGTATACCAGCGGGGCCAGACTAATAATAGGGCCTAAAGCACCGTTTAGAAAAAGGCTCGAAAAGGCTTGATCAAGGCGGTAGCGCAACGCTTGTCCAGGCTCACGCAGCGGCGCATTAAAAGGGGACTCAACGCGCGCGTCATGTAGGCTGCGTAATGCGATGACGATGCCGCCCATCGCGGCCATTGGGAATAAAAAGATGAGCGGTAGCAGGTATTCCAGCCAAACCATTGCAGTGCCTTGCCCCTTTGCGGCCTACCTGATGGTAGGCCTGATAGTAGAGAGACCGGTTATCCGCCCGCAAGCTTAACCTGATAACCCTGTGCAGTTAACGCCTCGCGTAGCGTATCGCGATGGTCGCCCTGAATCTCTATTATGCCATCTTTTACCGCGCCACCTGTGCCGCAGCGCTTTTTAAGCTTTTTAGCCAAGTCTTTTAGCTCAGCACCGGGCAAGGGGATCCCACTAATCGTGGTTACGCCTTTACCTTTACGGCCGCTGGTCTCACGACGAATGCGCACAATACCATCTAGTCCGGCAATACGCGCCTGTTCGCTGCTCGCATCGCAGCCGCAGGCATCTAGCGCTTCGCGGCATTCCGGGCAGGTTTTGCCATGTTCGGTTGAATAAACAAGGCCGCCGAGCTGATCCCGTAAAGATGCCATGGCTATCCTCCGATAACACGTTGGCGGGCGGGCGAACGCCAAGCTTCGCGGTAGAGTCGTTCTATAACGGCGGGTAGCTGGTACATATTACTAATCATGATAGCGTTTTCAGGCGTCTCTTCGGCGTCGGGAAAGCGATTTAAATGAATGACTGTCATTCCTGCTTCAAGTGCTGCGCGAACGCCCACCAGGGCATCATCGATAGCGATGCAGTCATGTGCACTATAGCCCATGATACTGGCTGCGTGCAGATGTAAACAGGGCTCGGGTTTCCAGCAGTTGGCGGTATAGCCGCTAAACAGGCGATTGCCAAAATAATCGCTAAGGCCGGTGGCCTGAAGCGCCGTGTAAATTTTGGTTTCAGGCCCATTGGAGACGACCGCGCTTGGATAAGCGGTCAGCGCATCCAGCGCTTCGCCTGCACCGGCAATCAACGTTAGCTCTTCGGCAAGGCGCCTAGCCAAGTTTGCCCGCATGTTACTTTCCATGCGGTTCAGCTGCTCCGGGTCTACATCGCCATAACGCTGCTGTAATTCGGCCACAATGCGTCGGAATCGGGCGCCGCGAAATTCGCCAAGATAATCGGTGGGAGCAAACGGTAATCCTACCGAGTTCAAGCCAATGGCCATTTCTTCGGCTAAAAGCGGTTCACTATCGACGAGGGTGCCATCACAGTCAAACAGCAAAAGTGGAAGCGGCATTGTGGTTCCTTGCAGCGACTCAAACGCTACCAGTGTTAGTTGAAGAGCCTGCCAAACGTCTATTGAACGAGATTTTGAGGCTTTTGTGAACACTGTTTCGTAATTTTTTGTAGCGAGCACTGCAATACATACTGATGCGGGACTGACAAAGTGCTTAAAAGCTGAGTAGGCATCGCCTGATCAGTGCGATGCCTGGGTCGGTTAAATTTAGCGCGATAAGCGACGCGAATTGGCGCTACTGCGACGATGATAGGGCTGCATGGCTTGGCGGCTGGTTACCCACCAAGGTGCGTGTTGGCCACTTAACATATTGAATAGCGTTTTTTGCATGGCAAGACCCGCTTCCATACTGGCATCGAGCTTCTCGGACACCATGCGCTGGTTTTCTTTCATCATTTTCGGGCTGAAAAAAGGCTGCGTTTGCCATAGCTGGTTGCGCATGGTGATGGTCGACCAGGATGTGGTGCATAGCTCAAGTGCCATCAGGCCAACTTTCCAAGCATCAAACATTGCAGTAGGTGACATGGGAACTAAGGCAGGCTGGGTAGATTGTTTCATAAGCAGGCTCCGCAGGTGAACGTCTACTCAGTGTTGGCCTGTCGATGCTGCAATGCAATAACTATTTGCGCTGGCCGAGCATCAAACACAAAAAAGACGGCCAAACGGCCGTCTTTTAATTTAGGTTACGCTCGGGCTTACCTAACTTTAGGGTCTAACTCGCCACGCTCGTAGCGGTTGAACATTTCTTCAAGGTTGATCGGCTTGATCTTGCTGGCATTGCCTGCGGTGCCAAAGGCTTCGTAGCGAGCGATACACAGATCGCGCATGGCGGTCACGGTTTCCTTGAGGAATTTGCGCGGGTCAAACTCAGACGGGTTCTGAGCCATAAAGCGGCGCACGGCACCGGTAGACGCCAAGCGCAGATCGGTATCGATGTTGACCTTACGCACGCCGTGCTTGATGCCTTCAACGATCTCTGAAACCGGCACACCGTAGGTTTCCGGAATCTCGCCGCCGTACTGGTTGATCACCTCAAGCCACTCCTGCGGTACAGAAGAGGAGCCGTGCATGACCAGGTGGGTATCAGGAATACGCGCGTGGATCTCCTTGATGCGCTGGATAGACAGCGTATCGCCCGTCGGCGGCTTGGTGAACTTGTAAGCGCCGTGGCTGGTACCAATAGCGATCGCCAAGGCATCAACGTGGGTTGCTTTGACGAACTCGGCGGCTTCTTCCGGGTCAGTCAGAAGCTGTTCCATATCCAGCTTGCCTTCGGCGCCAATGCCGTCTTCTTCACCGGCCATGCCGGTTTCCAGGCTACCCAGACAACCAAGCTCACCCTCAACGGAAACGCCACAGGCGTGGGCCATTTCGACCGTACGACGCGTCACATCAACGTTGTAGGCGTAGTCGGTAGGCGTTTTGCCATCTGTACCCAGCGAGCCGTCCATCATGACCGATGAAAAGCCCAGTTGGATAGAGCGCTGGCACACTGCCGGGCTGGTACCGTGATCCTGGTGCATAACCACCGGGATATGCGGGAACTCTTCAACTGCGGCCAAAATCAGATGGCGCAGGAAAGGCGCACCCGCATATTTACGCGCGCCCGCCGAGGCTTGAACGATAACCGGCGAGTCGGTTGCGTCCGCCGCTTCCATGATGGCGCGCATCTGCTCAAGGTTATTAACGTTGAATGCCGGAATGCCGTAGCCATATTCGGCAGCGTGGTCGAGCATCTGACGCATGCTGATCAAAGCCATGGGATCACCTTCTTTAAGTTATCAGTGTGAACGAATGCGAAAATGTGCAGGTTCAATTCGTTTAATGTTAACCGCGTTTGGCGGCTGCTTCGAGCGCAACAACAGCAGGTAGCTGCTTACCTTCAACGTACTCAAGAAATGCGCCGCCGCCGGTTGAGATATACGAAACGCGATCAGCAATAGCATATTTGTCGATGGCGGCTAACGTATCACCCCCGCCCGCAATAGAGAATGCTGAGCTGTCGGCAATCGCCTTGGAAATAACTTCCGTACCTTTACCAAACTGATCGATTTCAAATACGCCGACCGGGCCGTTCCACAAGATAGTGCCCGCATCTTTGAGGAGACTGGCCAGATGTGCAGCAGTCTCAGGGCCAATATCCAAAATCATTTCGTTATCAGCCACCTGATCAACCGGTTTGACTACCGCCTCAGCGGATTCTGAAAACTCGGTCGCCACCACGACATCGGTAGGCAATGGAATCGATACTTTCTCCATGAGTGCTTTCGCCTGGGCAACCAGGTCAGCTTCATGGAGCGATTTGCCCACATTATAGCCCGCTGCGGCGATAAAGGTGTTGGCGATGCCGCCGCCGACGATCAGCTGGTCACACTTCACTGAAAGTGCATTGAGCACGTCGAGCTTGGTGGAGACTTTAGAGCCACCCACGATTGCCGCCATCGGGCGGGCCGGGTTAGCCAGAGCTTTTTCAAGCGCATCCAGCTCTTGGGCAAGCAGGGGGCCTGCGCAGGCACTGGGCGCAAAGCGGGCAACACCATGGGTCGATGCCTGGGCACGGTGAGCCGTACCAAACGCGTCCATTACGAATACATCGCAGAGCGCTGCGTACTGTTTGGCGAGTTGCTCAGCGTCTTTCTTTTCGCCAACGTTGAAGCGCACGTTCTCAAGCAGTACGACATCGCCATTTTCAAGCGTTGGCGGTGTCTCAAGATAGTCGCTGACCAAGGTGACCGGCTGGCCTAGCAGGCCGCTTAAATGTTCTGCAACAGGCGCCAGGGAAAACTCATCGGCGGCCTCGCCTTCGGTTGGGCGACCAAGGTGGCTCATCAGCATCACCTTGGCGCCAGCATTCACGGCTGCCTGAATGGTGGGGAGCGCCGCTTTCAAACGCGCATCGCTAGACACTTTGCCGTGCTTGATCGGCACGTTAAGGTCTTCACGAATCAGCACGCGTTGCCCTTCCAAAGGCAGGTCAGTCATTTTTTGCACGTTCATGTGAGCGGTTTCCTCGTCTTCCAGGCGGTGAATCAGATAGGTGATATGGCAGCCAACGCTATGACAATCAAAGCCATGACCAACAATGCTAGGCAGCGTTTTCCTTGGAAATAACCGCAAGCCGTTGCGCAATATCGAGCATGCGGTTGGCAAACCCCCATTCGTTATCAAACCAACATAAGAGCTTGATCAAACGTTTGCCAGCCACGCGGGTCTGTGTTGCATCTAAAATGCCCGAGCGTGGGTCGTGATTAAAATCAATCGATGCCATGGGCTCTTCGGTATAGCCCAGCACGCCGGCCAGACGCTGCTGGCTTGCGCTATGTAACAGGTCGTTGACTTCCTGAGCACTGGTATCGCGGCGCACCGTCAGCGCGGCATCCATGGCAGACACGTTGATAGTGGGTACACGTACGTGCAGACACTCAAAGCGTTCTGTCAGGTGAGGCATCAAACGGCTGATACCACGTGCCAGGCCAGTATCGATCGGCACGATGGACTGCATCGCGGAGCGGGCCAGGCGCAAATCGGTTTGGTGATAGGCATCAATCACCGGCTGATCATTCATGGCCGAGTGAATGGTAGTCGTGACGCCGTGCTCCAACCCCAGCGCTTCGTCGAGCACGGTCAATAAGGGAACCAGACAGTTGGTGGTACACGACGCCGCCGATAAAACCCGCTGTGAGGGCGCAAGCTCGTGCTGGTTAATGCCCCACACTACTGTCGCGTCGACATCGCTTTCCGCCGGCTGCGAAAACAGCAGACGCTTAGCACCTGCAGCCAGATGTTGCTCGGCCGTCGCGCGATCTTTAAAGCTGCCCGAGCATTCCAACACCAGATCAATATCTAGCGCTTTCCATGGGAGCTTACGAGGATCTTGTTCACACACAACGTGAATACGCTGACCGTTGACGATCAGCGCTTCGCCATCATTCTCGACATCGCCAGGAAAACGACCGTGGGTGGTGTCATAACGGGTCAGATAGGTAATCGTCGCTAAGTCTGACAACTCATTGATGGCGACAACCTCAAGCGTAGGGTCGTTGCGCTCAATCAGCGCACGCAATACGCACTGGCCAATACGCCCATAACCATTAATGGCGATGCGATACGTTGGTGTGGCGTGCGTCGAGGCAGAATTAGCCATGTAAGAAAGCGGCTCTTATAAAAAGTGGATCAATGACCGTGGGTAATGAAACGCACTGGCGATGATAACGTATTTCAACCACCTACGCCTATCAGACGCCAAGCCAGCGGCAGTATGAGAGCCGTAAAAATACCCGTCAGGCTCATTCCCAGCGAAGCAAACGCACCAGCGGCGGGGCTGATTTCAAACGCTCTCACCGTGCCGATGGCGTGGCCGTTAAGCCCCAAGGCAAAGCCAATGATGCGGTCATCATCGATCTTTAAAAGCCGTGCAGCAAGGCCCACAAATGCCGCCGTGGCAACGCCGGTAACCAGCAGCGCACCTAACAGTAACGCCACCGAGCCGCCAATTTGCTCGGTAATACCGATAGCAATAGGCGCGGTGACGGATTTGGCGGCAAGAGAAGCCAGAATCTGGGGAGAGCTGCCCATAAGCCAGGCAATGGCCAAGGCATAGCAGGCAGCAAGGCTTGCTGCGATAGGCAGACAGATGGTCAGCGGTCGCCACAGTGCACGGATATGCGGCATCTGCTGATAAAGCGGCATGCCCAGCGCGACGGTGGCGGGCCCGAGTAGAACCGTTAGCCAGGACGCATCCTGCCGATAAGCTGCATACGGCAAGCCAATAATCGCTAGGATCGCGGCCAGCAATAGTGCGGCAATTAAAATAGCCGGTAGCCAGGTAGGCTGCTTGAGCTTTTTAAATACCAGGTTGCCAAGCAGGTACGCGGTAAACGTCAGTCCAACCGCAAACAGCGGTGTTGCGGTTAAGGCGTCAGGCAAAGCGTTAGCGGGCATGCGTTTTTCCCATCAGGCGCTTGAGCAGCCACAGCGTGGTAATCACGCTGAGCAGCGTCCCAACAATCAGCGCACAGAGAATCGCCAGCCACTGGCCGGCGAGCTCATCAAGAATAAAGAACACGCCCACGACGCCCGGCATGATCAGCATGGCAAGCAGGCCGATCAAGGGCTGCGCCGCAGCGGCAATCGTTGAGGGAACACGGCCCCAGACGGCAAGCGTAGCGGTTAGCAACAGCATACCGATGACGCCGGATGAAACCGGAAGACCGGTGAAGTGAACCATCACTTCACCGATCAGCCAGTAGCTAATTAGCCATAAAAAGCCATTAAGTGCGGGCACTGTTAGCCAAGCAGTTCATCAGCGTGCTTAAGGATATTTTCAACCGTAAAGCCGAAGTGCTTGAACAGCTCGCCCGCAGGGGCTGATTCACCGAAGGTGGTCATGCCGATCACACGGCCGTCCAGACCTACATATTTGTACCAGTAGTCGGCATGGGAGGCTTCAATGGCAATACGCTTGGTGACCGCTTTGGGCAGCACGCTTTCACGGTATTCGGCATCCTGGCCGTTGAAGCGGTAAGTGGACGGCATGGAGACCACGCGTACCGCTTTACCCTGCTTTTCAAGCTCGGCGGCGGCGTCCATGGCTAGCGCCACTTCTGAACCGGTAGCAATCAGGATCAGCTCCGGCGTGGCATCAGAGTCTTTGAGCACGTACCCGCCACGCTGGATAGAAGCCAGCTGCGCTTTGGTGCGTGACTGGTGCGGCAGGTTCTGACGCGACAGGATCAGCGCCGTGGGGCCAGAGTGACGCTTGATGGCCGCATCCCAGGAGGCGGCGGTTTCCACGGCGTCACACGGGCGCCAGGTATTCAGGTTTGGCGTCGTGCGCAGGCTGGTTAGCTGCTCGATGGGCTGGTGGGTCGGGCCATCTTCACCGAGGCCGATCGAGTCATGCGTGAATACGTAGATCGCCTGCTGGCCCATCAGCGCCGCCATACGTACCGCGTTACGCATGTATTCCATAAAGATTAGGAAGGTCGCGCCGTAAGGCACAAAGCCACCGTGCAGGGCGATACCGTTCATCACGGCACCCATGCCAAACTCACGTACGCCATAGTGCAGGTAGTTGCCGCTGGCATCTTCAGGCGTGATTGCCTTGGCACCCTTCCAGAACGTCAGGTTGGACGGGGCAAGGTCGGCGCTGCCGCCGAGGAGTTCCGGCATCTGCGGGCCAATCACGTTAAGCGCTTCAAGCGACGCTTTACGGGTAGCGATGCTGTCGCCTTTTTCCTGGGCCTGCTGGATCAACGCTTCGGTAGCGAGCTCAGCCGGCAGCTGGCCTTTCATGCGACGCTTGAACTCACGCGCTTCCGTCGGGAAGGCATCGCTATAGCGGGCAAAGCGCTTTTCCCACTCCTGCTGACGGGTTTTACCCGCGTCACGCGCATCCCAGGCAGAGTAGATCGGCTCAGGAATATGGAACGGCGCGTGCGGCCAGTCGAGCTGCTTGCGCGCCAGGGCGACTTCTTCTTCACCCAGCGGCGAGCCGTGGGACTCTTCCTTGCCCTGCTTGTTGGGTGCACCAAAACCAATGATCGTTTTGCAGATAATCAGGCTGGGCTTGTCGTCATTCTGCTTGGCAAGCGCGATGGCTGCCTGGATCTCTTCAGGCTTGTGGCCATCGACGTTGGGCACCACGTGCCAGCCGTAGGCTTCAAAGCGTTTGGCGGTATCGTCGGTAAACCAGCCTTCGACCTCGCCATCAATTGAGATGCCGTTATCGTCGTAAAGCGCGATCAGCTTACCCAGCTGTTGGGTACCCGCCAGCGACGCCGCTTCGTGAGAGATACCTTCCATCAGGCAGCCATCACCCAAAAAGCACCAGGTGTTATGGTCCACAATGGTGTGGCCGGGGCGGTTGAACTGGGCTGCCAGGGTTTTTTCAGCAATCGCAAAGCCGACCGCGTTGGCAAAACCCTGACCCAAGGGGCCTGTCGTGGTTTCAATGCCTGGTGCGTAGCCAAATTCCGGGTGGCCAGCGGTGGGCGAGTGCAACTGACGGAAATTCTGCAGTTGTTCCAGGCTTAACTCATAGCCGCTTAAATGCAGCAGTGAGTAGAGCAGCATTGAGCCGTGACCATTGGACAGCACGAACCGGTCACGATCGGCCCACTTGGGGTCTTCGGGGTTGTGCTTGAGGTGATCATTCCACAGCACCTCGGCAATATCAGCCATGCCCATGGGAGCGCCAGGATGGCCGGACTTGGCCTTCTGAACAGCATCCATGGAAAGGGCGCGAATGGCATTGGCCAGCTCAAAACGGGACGGCATGGGGGTGCTCCTCGCCTGAAAACGTAAATAATGAAGGCGCTATTGTCGCTGACTTCCCACGTTGCGGCAAATGCGGCGGCAAATGTAGCGGCAAATTATAGGGCACATTCTGGGAAGAACTCTCAACAGCGTGTAGACTCTGCCTCCCGAAGCGGTGGTCAACCTGGTTAATGCCGCTTCCTTTATGGGCAGGGAACCTCCTGCCGTGATTTCCTGCTGATGCTGCGAGTAGTGTGCAGCCGTCATACAGAGGGTCGAGAGCGCGATGAGCGAATATTCCCTGTTTACCTCGGAGTCTGTCTCCGAAGGTCATCCCGATAAAATTGCCGACCAGATTTCGGATGCGGTGCTGGATGCCATTATCGCCCGGGATAAACAGGCACGGGTTGCTTGTGAAACCATGGTGAAAACCGGTGTGGCGATTATTGCCGGTGAAATTACTACCTCGGCGTGGGTGGATCTGGAAACCCTCGTCCGCGATGTGATTACCGAGATAGGCTACACCTCCTCCCACGTGGGCTTTGATGGCGCAACCTGTGGCGTTATTAACCTGATCGGCAAGCAGAGCGTCGAGATTGCCCAGGGCGTTGACCGCACCAAGCCGGAAGACCAAGGCGCTGGTGACCAGGGCCTGATGTTTGGGTACGCGACCAACGAAACCGATTCGTTTATGCCTGCGCCGATTCATTACTCGCACCGTTTGGTGGAGCGTCAGGCTGAGCTGCGTAAAAATGGCCTGCTGCCGTGGCTGCGCCCGGATGCCAAAAGCCAGGTAACCTTCCGTTATAACGAACAGGGCCAGCCGTGTGGTGTTGATGCGGTGGTGCTGTCGACGCAGCACGATCCTGACATCGATCAAGAAGACCTGCGCAAGATGGTCAAGCGCGAAATCATCGAACAGGTGATTCCGGCAGAATGGCTCAACGAGAACACCCAGTACCATATTAACCCGACCGGCAAGTTCGTGATTGGCGGCCCGGTAGGTGACTGTGGTTTGACTGGTCGTAAGATCATCGTTGATACCTACGGCGGCATGGCGCGCCACGGCGGCGGTGCGTTCTCGGGCAAAGACCCCTCAAAAGTAGACCGTAGTGCGGCCTATGCGGGTCGTTATGTGGCCAAGAACGTGGTCGCGGCAGGGTTGGCCGATAAGTGCGAGATCCAGGTCTCCTACGCGATCGGCGTGGCGGAGCCGACGTCGGTTTCAATCGATACCTTCGGCACCGGTAAAATTGACGATGCCCAGATTGTTAAGCTAGTGAGCGAGCACTTTGATCTGCGGCCTTACGCGATCACTAAAATGCTCGATCTGCTGCACCCGATGTATCAGCTGACCGCTGCTTACGGCCACTTTGGTCGGGCACCGTTTGAGCACAGCTACACCTGGAGCGACGATAAAGGCGAGCAGCATACTGAAACCTTTACCGCCTTCCCCTGGGAGAAGACCGATAAAGCCGACGCATTGCGTCAGGCCGCCGGTTTGTAAGCGATTCGCTAGGCTGTTTGTAAGAGAACGTCCCTTTGGCTCTGCCAGGGGGCGTTTTTTTATGCCCCCTGTTTTAGGCTGAGTCATACAACAGGCTGAAGCATACAATCATTAGGGGAGGGCGTTATGCCAGCAGTACGGTGGGGACGGCGCATTGGTGGACTGGTGTTAATCACAATGTGTGTCATGGCGGGCAGTAGCGTGATGGCGGCATGTCCTACTTGGCCTAGTGAGCGCCTTAAGCATGAAACTCGTGCACTCGCCGCGCAAATTGCCCAGTGGGACCATGCCTATCATGAAGAAGGCGTCTCGCTGATTGATGATGCGCTCTACGATCAAGCCGTTGACCGGCTCCAGGGCTGGCGCGCCTGCCTGAATGACTCCACTTCCCACCAGCCGCTTACCCGCCGAGTAACGTCCAGCCGCGGCACTCTCGAGCACGCGGCCGCTCAGCAGGGGCTGGATAAAACCAACGAAGCCGGCGTGCGGCGTTTTACCAGCCGGCGGGAAAACCTCTGGATACAGCCTAAAGTGGATGGCGTTGCGGTGACGCTGCGTTATCAAGCAGGCGAGCTGGTGGAAGCGGTTAGTCGGGGCGATGGACAACACGGGCAGGATTGGACGGCCCGCGCCTTGCAATTGCCCAACGTGCCTAATGCTCTGCCCGACACTATCTCAGCCATTTTTCAGGGCGAGCTCTATTGGCAGCTTGAAGAGCATATTCAGTCTCATGCGTCTGACTCTGGGGCACGAGGGGCCGTGGCGGGCGCTATGGCTCAGGCAAATCCCTCTCCGGACGTGCTGGCACGAATTGGGCTATTTGTTTGGGGTTGGCCAGATGGGCCGACCGCCATGAACGAGCGGCTGACCCAGCTTAGCACGCTGGGTTTTAATACGGCCCGCTATACGCATCGGCTGGATGAAGAGCACGGCGCAGCCTACTGGCGGAACACATGGTTTAACAACGCGTTGCCGTTTGCCACCGACGGCGTGGTCGTTAAGCAGGCTGTGCGCCCAGGAATCGCCAGCTGGTCGACCGCTTCGCCTGAATGGGCGATAGCCTGGAAATATCCGCTGCAGAAAGTGTTGGCAGAAGTGCGCGGCGTGGAGTTTCGCATCGGGCGCACCGGACGTATTACGCCGCTACTCTGGCTCTATCCGGTTGAGTTGGAAGGACGGCGCATCAGCCGGGTGTCGCTCGGCTCGCTTGATCGTTGGCAAAACCTGGATGTGCGCCCCGGCGATCAGGTCGCCATTACCTTGGCGGGGCTGACTATTCCACAGCTTGACGAAGTGGTATGGCAAACCCAGGAGCGTACGCCCGTCGAGGTACCCGCCAATGAAAACTACCATCTGTTGAGCTGTTTTCAGACAAGCCCCGGCTGCGATGCCCAGCTGTTGGCACGGCTAACCTATCTTGGCGAACAGCTTGAACTTCAGGGGGTGGGCGAAGGGACCTGGCAGGCGCTAATGGACGCCGGGTTAATCGAAGACCTACTCAGCTGGCTGGCGCTTGATCAGAGCGAGCTTCGCCAGGCGCATGGTATTGGCGCTGCGCGTTCCAAGACGCTTTATGAGCAGTTTCAGGCCGCACGGACAGCGTCCTATAGCGCATGGCTACAGGGCCTGGGCATGCCGCCTGCAGGTAATGCCGACCTAGAACGCTGGCCTATTCTAATCGGTTACCAGCATGCGGATTGGGAAGCGCTACCAGGCATCGGGCCGGGCAGAGCGCAGGCCCTCCAGGCGTTCTTTTCGCATGCCCAGGTGCAGGCAATGGCCCGTACGCTTCAGGCATTTGATGTTGACGGCTTTGAATAGCCGCGACCGTTAACCAAGCCCGGTGGCGCGCAGCATAACGCCCAGATAGAACGGAATCAGCAGCGGAGCGAGTAGTGTGGTGACCAACACCGCGAGCGCTCCTTTTTGCGGCTGAATACCCAGCTCCATGGCGACGACCACTACATTGGATGCCATGGGTACAACACCTAGTAGCAGAATCGCCATGGCCAGCTCCGCGGGCACCGGCATGAACATCTGCAGCAGCACGACCGCGGTGAAGGTGGCGGCTGGCCAGATGATATAGCGCAGCCCAACGCAGGCCGCGATAAAGCGCGTATCCCATGCGGCGAGCGTCACCTGGCTAAGCGTCATGCCGATAATCATCATGCCCAGCAGCGTGTAGGTCGCGGGGAAAACATCCAGCGAACTTGCCAAGGCTGTGGGTAGCGTGACATTCAATGAGCTCAGCAGCAGTGCGAGCAAAAACGCGTAGATCAGCGGCAGGCGGCTAATCTTGATCAGGCTTTGGCGAATCGAGAAGTGGCCGCGGGCACTCAGATAAAACCCCACGGTAAATTCATACAGATTAATCCCCAGCATGCAGAACAGATAAAGCGTTACGCCTTCTGGGGGCAGCAGAATCAGCGCGACCGGTAAACCAAAATAGCCGGTATTACCAGTGCCCGATGAAAACGCCAGCAAAGCGCCTTCCTGAGGGCCAAATCGGTGCTGAGTCACGCGCCGTACCAGCAGCGCCAACAGGCTGACCAGAATAAACAGCGCCAATGTTAAGATTAAATAGTGAGGGGTCGGCCCGCCGTTCATCAGTGCGCGAAAGATGGTTAAGGGAGCAATCAGATAAACCAGCAGCGTAGCAATGGGGCGTGGGTCGATTTTTAAGCGCTGTGCCGCGATCCAGCCCAGGCCCACAAAGCTCAACAACATGAGTAGCGGTCCCATTAAAGCGCTTGGGGATAGCTCCATATGCCCTCCTGGCGGCATCAAACGGTGAGTAACATGAGCAGCCAAGAACATCCGCTAGGTATCAGCTTTGAATTTTTTCCGCCCAGCACCGATGCTGGGCGTGACAAGTTGATGCTGGTTCGCGATGAGCTGGCCGCCCGCAATCCGCGGTTTTTCTCAGTAACTTATGGCGCGGGAGGCTCCACTCAGGCGCGTACCCGGGACACCGTGCGTACGGTTAGCCAGAGCGGCGTGCAAACGGCCCCCCACCTTTCCTGCATTGGCAGCGAGAAAGCTCAGCTGCGTGATCTGCTGACGCAGTACCGCGAGGAAGGGGTCAAAAGTCTCGTCGCACTGCGTGGTGATATGCCATCGGGAATGGGCAGTATTGGCGAGTTACGTTATGCCAATGAGTTGGTGGAGTTTATTCGTGCGGAAACCGGTGATCATTTCGATATCGCCGTAGCGGCCTATCCTGAGTCTCATCCACAGGCAGCGAACCTAGATAGGGATGTGGAAAACTTCGCGCGTAAAATGAAGGCAGGCGCCAACATGGCGATTACCCAATACTTCTTTACGGCCGAGGCGTACTTCAATTTTGTCGATAAGGCGCGAGCGCTGGGCGTTAATCAGCCGATTATTCCTGGGATCATGCCAATCACTAACTATACCAAGCTTTCGCGCTTCTCCGATGCCTGTGGCGCAGAGATTCCTCGCTGGATGCGCAAGCAGTTGGAAGGATACGGTGATGATAGCGATGCAATTGCCAAGTTTGGTACTGATGCTGTGAGCAGGCTTTGCCAGCGGCTCTTGGACGGCGGCGCACCGGGGCTGCACTTCTATACGCTTAACCAGTCCGCTCCGGTATTGAAAGTGGTGGATAATCTGGTTGGCTAACAGCGTATTGAGCTTTCGATTTAAACGGTGCCAAACCAAACGCCCCGCTCAATTGAGCGGGGCGTTTTACGTTACGACGTTTTATTTTATAGTTTGCTACTAACTCGCTGGCGCTTGCATCTTGTCAGTGTGTTTGCCACCGCCAAACTGCTTGCGCTGTATCATCACAAGACCCGCACCGATCGCCAGACCGGCGATATCCGTGTAAATGCCGCCATAGATCATGCACAGCGCGCCAATCAGCATTATCACGCGTTTTAATACATTCACCGGGCCAAAGAACCAAGCCTGCACCATGCCTGATAGCAGAATAATACCCAGCATGGCGGTGATGCCGACACGCAAGATTTGCAGCGCGGAGCCTTCCATCAGCATGGCCGGGCTGTAGAAAAACATGAATGGCACGATAAAGGCCGCCAGGCCAATTTTGAACGAGGCTACCGAGGTACCCATTGGGTTGTCGCCGGAAATCCCTGCGGCTGCGTAAGATGCCAGCGCCACCGGCGGTGTAATCGCGGATACCACGGCGAAGTAGAAGACAAAGAAGTGGGCAATCAGCGGTTCAATGCCGATATTGATTAGCCCGGGCGCCACCACCGAGGCAGCCACCGCATAAGCGGCCGTGGTGGGCATACCCATCCCCAATAGAATACTGATCAGCATGGCAAACACCAGCGCCAACAGCTGGCTAACGCCCGCCAAACCCAACAGCAGCGAGGAGAAACGTGCGCCAACGCCGGTGAGCGAAATCACCCCTACGATCAAACCCGCACAGGCACATACGGCGATGATCTGGATAGCCATGGTGCCCGCCAGCTGAAGCGCCTTGAGAATCGCGGTCACACCCATCTTGTTAGGTGAAATCCAGCTAACGACCGCAGCTGAGGCAGTGGCGAGCGTCCCCGCCCGAATCACCGAGTACCCCATAAACAGAGCGACAATCAGGATAATGATGGGCGCAAACAGATAGGCCTGCTTGATGAGTTTGGAAAAGAGCGGAATTTCGTCCTTGCGCATGCCGCGCATGCCTTTACGGGCGGCTTCGAAATCCACCATAAAGTAGATAGACGCAAAGTAAAGGATGGCCGGAATCACTGCCGCAATGGCGATGTCGGTGTAAGGAATGCCGGTGACTTCCGCCATGATAAAAGCGCCCGCGCCCATAATCGGCGGCATGATTTGCCCACCGGTAGACGCCGCCGCTTCAATAGCGCCAGCACTGCGCGCGGGGTAGCCCACTTTTTTCATCAGCGGAATGGTCAGTGAACCGGTGGATACCACGTTACCGGCTGAGGTGCCGTTAATCATACCCATCAGGCCTGAAGCAAAAATAGATACCTTCGCTGGGCCGCCACGGGCGCGTCCAGCTGCTGCAAAGGCGAAGTTAACAAAGTAGTCACCTACCTTTGAGGCTTGCAGGAACGCTGCAAAAATAATGAACAAAATAATGTAGGTCGAGGAGACAGCGGTGGTCGGACCCAAAATGCCGGCGTCGGTATAAACCTGGCTGAAGAAGCGTTGCAGCGATAGACCCGGGTAGCCCAAAAAGCCTGGCAGGTATGGCCCAACAAACACATAGCCCAGGAACACCGCCGAAATTATTACCAGCGCCAAGCCGGCCACGCGACGGGTTAGCTCCAAAATAAGCAGCGAGCCGGCAATGGCTGCCCAGGAGATGCCGGGAGGCGCAAACGAGGTGCCGGTCGACATCCGCATGCTGGTATTGAAGGCCATTAATAAATAGCCCGCACTGGCCAGCGCACAGATCATGAGCACCAGATCTGCGGGGTTGAAGCGGTGGCGAGTCTGACGATAGAACCATGACAGCACGATGGCTGCGGCCGTTGTGGCCATTAACGGATAGCCGTAGTGCAGTGTCTCGACCGCGGCGTCGATGCGCATGGCGCCGCCGTTAATGGTTTGTTGCATCAGAAAGACTTGCGCAAGCGTATAAGCCGCAGGCACCAGTAGGGCGTAGCTCGCCCATTTAAACCATGCCGGTGAGGCGGTTTGGTGATCCTCTGCAAAGCGGGCGCCGGCAAATAGTCCATAGCCTAGGATTAAGGCACCAGCGATGTGAACGATACGAAACGACCATGTTTCCATGGGGTACACGTTCAGTGAAATCAGGTGAAAGCTTGAGTAGGCAATGGCCAGCGTAGCAAATAGCAAAAACTGCCAACCGGTAAAGACACGGCGGTTAGGCTCAACGACTTCTTCATCAACGCCCTCAGCAAGAATAGGATCGGGTGATGAAGCAAGTAGGGCATCATCCTTGAGGCCGTTGGGGTTTTGGGGGGTCGCGGGACTCATCAGAGTTCACCCTCACAGCAGGAGCAAAAAAAGGAGCAGTAGCCAAAACTGCCCCGCCTGAAGAGTCAGTTACGGGGCAGTCAGATGGTGCGTAAGGTTTAGTTGATCAGGTCTTCAGAAATTTCATAGCCGTTCTCTTCGTACCAACGTGCTGCACCCGGGTGGAAGGGCAGAACATTGTTATGCACGATGTTTTTCGGAATGCTGGTTTCAGCACTGCGGTGGATAGAGCGCATGCGATCGTTGTTTTCCATGGTGGCCTTGGTCACTTCATAAATGAAGTCTTCTGGCAGGTCACAGCCGGCAATCGCAAAGTTCCACATGGAAACCGCGCGTGCATCATCTTCAAGCGTTGAGTACGTGCTGGCCGGAATATTGAATTCGGCTACTGGGAAGGCTTCCAATACGGTGGCAAGCTCATCTTCGGTAAATTCGATGATGTTCACATCCGTCTGTACTTCTAACTGGCTAACGGCTGGGATCGGAATACCGGCGGCAAACGCCACTACGTCCAGCAGGCCATCCTGAAGCTGTCCGCCGAGGTCAGACCAACCACCGTTACGACGTTCGAAGTTGACGCCCAGGGTTTCAAGCATGGCGGGGAAGTAGGTGTCAGAGGTCGAGGCTGCGGGACCGAAACCGATGCGCGCGCCATCCGGAATGTCTGAAATGGACTCGATGCCGGAGCTTGAAAGGGCGGCAATCGAGAACGGCGTTTCATACATTGGGAACAGGGCACAGACGTTATCCATCATCAAGCCCGGGGCCAGCGGGCTTTCGCCTTTCACCGCGTCAGACGCAGGACCCATCGTGGTCAGACCGAAGGCCATATCGCCACTGTGTACCAACGCCAGGTTCTGGGTCGGGCCACCGGTGACTTCGCCACCGCCAGAAACGCCCAGTTCGTCAGCGATAAAGTTGGCCCAGCCCGAACCGTACACGAAAAACGTGCCGCCCTGGCTTGCGGTACCCACGGTAAAGTTTTCGGGCCAGTCAGCGCGGTCCGCGTGAGCGCTGGCGGCTACAAGCAGGGCTGCACCGCTAACCAGTAGAGCGAGAGTTTTCGGCATCATCGTGCGCATGGCATGTTTCCTAAGCTGTTATTGGGATTATGGACTGGCAAGCGTGTCTACATGCCAGTAGCAATCGTTATTGAGCTCTTATTTAATAGCGATTGTTGTGCCATTTAGAAATTAGATTAATAAAAGCATGTATTTATGAAATTTTTATTCAACTTTAGTGGAAATACAGTAATCGCGAAGTGTCTGGTAATTCGCACGCAAGCAGGTAGATAGTGTGCGGTTTTCCGCTCACTATTGAATGGAAAACAGACAAATAGGCAGGAGTTAGGCAAGAGGAAATAGTAAAACAGTGGCCAGGCGAGTTAGCAGCCAGGCAATTAAGTAGCTAAGAGAGCTTTTGGCTCTCTTAGCTAGGGCTTAGGTATGGGGGGTGCGGGGATCGAGGATTTTTACCGGTTGAACGTCCTGACTTTTCTGCTCCTCGCGCACCTGATTAACCCGGGTGGTTAATTCTGAGGAGCTTTCATCTTCGATAGGCAACTGCTCAAAAAAATCACAGTTCACGCACTCTCGGTAACGGATGCCGTTCTGTTCCCAGGCGCGAATACGGTCCATTGCGGCGCAGCGGGGGCACGTGACACCCGCAATAAAGCGCTTAACGGTAGACATGGCGTTCTCCAAACGCGCGGCGCCGTCTTATGCTTGGCGCCGCGCTTAGGTCAATAAGCTGAGGTCAGTAAAAAATTAGGCGGCGCGAATGCCGCTATGGCGCAGCAGCGGCTCTACGCTGGGCTCGCGACCACGAAACGCCACGAATAGCTCGGCCGCGTCGCGCGCCCCGCCCTGCTCTAAAATCTCACGGCGGAAGCGTTGGCCGGTATCAGCATCAAATATACCCGCCTCCTCAAAGGCGCTCCACGCATCGGCAGACAGCACCTCGGCCCACTTGTAGCTGTAGTAACCCGCGGCGTAGCCACCGGCGAAAATATGCGCAAAGCTATTTTGAAAGCGATTGAAGGACACCGCTGGCACCACTGAGACTTCACTGCGTACTTTGTCTAACAGTGCCTGAACGTCGCGGGCTTTGGGGGCACTTAATTCATGGTGCAGGCGCAGGTCAAAGACTGAGAACTCGATTTGCCGCACCATGCCCATGGCAGACTGGAAGTTTTTAGCCGCCTGCAGGCGCTCAACCAGCTCAGAAGGCAGGACTTCGCCGGTATCTACATGTTTGGCAAGCAGGTTAAGGCCTTCGCGCTCCCAGCAGTAGTTCTCCATAAACTGGCTGGGTAACTCGACGGCATCCCAGGCAACGCCGTTAATACCTGAAATATCGGCAATATGCTGTTTGGTCAGCATATGGTGCAGGCCATGGCCAAACTCGTGGAACAGCGTAGTGACTTCATCGTGAGTCAGCAGAGCAGGCTTGCCCCCAACCGGCGCGGTAAAGTTACAAGTTAAAAACGCCACCGGACGCTGGATGCCGTTATCGGTCTGGCGGCGTACCCGGCAGTCGGCCATCCAGGCGCCGCCGCGCTTGCCTTCGCGGGCGTACAGGTCCAGATAGAATCCGGCAATTGGCTGGCCGTTTTCGGTAATCCGGAAATAGCGCACGTCAGCGTGGTAGCGCGAGGCGTCGATATCTTCTTCTACGCGTACTCCATAGAGCCGCTCAACGACGTGAAAGAGACCATCAATCACGTGCGGTGCGGGGAAGTAGGGGCGCAATTGCTCTTGGGAAATCGCATGGCGCGTCTCGCGAAGCTTTTCACTCGCGTAGGCGATATCCCAGGGTTCCAGCGTGTCGATGCCGAGCTCGTCGCGGGCATAGGCGCTTAATTCGGCAAATTCTTCTTTCGCCTGCGGCACCGCACGGCGCGCAAGATCGCCCATAAAATCGAGCACCTGCTCGGGCGATTCAGCCATTTTGGTGGTCAGTGAAAAATCGGCATAGGTCTTAAACCCTAAGAGCTTCGCAAGCTCCTGGCGCAGCGCTAAAATCTCTTCCATGATCGGAGCATTATCAAATGTACCTTCACCCGGGCCCTGGTCGGATGCGCGAGTAACAAAGGCGGTATACACCTCGCGGCGCAGCTCGCGGCTGTCGGCATAGCTAACCACCGGGAAGAAGCTCGGGAAATCTAGGGTGATCCGATATCCAGCGACCCCTTTGGCTTCGGCGAGGGCTTTTAATGTATCCAGCGCGCTTGAGGGAACACCTGCCAGTTCCTCTTCGCTGTCGATGTCCTTATGCCATGCCTGGGTAGCATCCAGCACGTTATTGGAGTACTGGTTGGAAAGCGTAGAAAGGCGCGACTGGATTTCGCCGTAGCGGGCTTTTTTATCGGCGGGTAAATCCACCCCCGCAAGGCGGAAATCGCGTAGGGCGTTATCCACCGTGCGCTGCTGAGCTGAATCTAGCGTGGCCCAGGCATCGCCCTCTTTGAGTGCCTGCCAGCCATGAAAAAGCCCTTCATGCTGGCCGACCCAGGTGCCAAAGGCGGAAAGTTTTTCCAGGCAGGCTTGGTAGGCTTCGCGAAGCTCCGGTGTATTCATGGTGCCGTTTAGGTGGGAAACCGGTGACCATGCCTGGGAGAGCCGGTCGCTTACAGCCTCAAGGGGCACAGCGAAGCTTTCCCAGGTGGGCGGGGTTTTTGAGGCCTGTTGCGCCAAACGGTCAATCGTTGCGCGGTTCTCATCAAGCAATGTTTCCACCGCAGGCACCACATGCTCTGCACGTATTTCAGCGAAAGGGGGAAGCTCGTGCGTCTCAAGCAGGGGATTGCGGGACATAAGCACCTCGTGGGCAACAATTAGGGGGCGCAAAAAAAGCGCGATGATAGTCACAAAATGCGGGCAGTCGGCCACTCTTTCAATGGCAAGGTTTGGTCTCTTGGCGGGCGCCTGCTAGTCTTGCCGCCTTTTAGTGCCCACAATGGCAGGAGTCAACAATGAGCGAAACGCTGGAGCGCTGGGGGTCGAAGCGGGCCTTTATCTTGGCGGTAACGGGTGCAGCAGTGGGGCTGGGCAACATCTGGCGCTTTCCTTATGTCGCAGGTGAAAACGGCGGCGCGGCCTTTTTACTGATTTACGTAGGCTTTGTTCTGCTGTTGGGTATTCCTGTCATGATGGCTGAAATTCTCATCGGCCGAGCGGGGCGCCGTGGGCCAATACAGGCGCTTGGTGCACTGGCCATGGATGCCGGGGCATCTGCTAACTGGCGTTGGCTGGGAATTTTCGGCGCATTCACCGTTTTTTGTATCTTATCTTTCTATTCCGTGGTTTCCGGCTGGTCGATCGAGTTCCTGGTCGCCTCAGTGAACGGGCAGTTCAGCGGTGCAACGGCTGCAGAGATCGGGGCAGGTTTTGATGCATTTTTAGCCAGCCCCGGCTTGCTGATTTTTAATCATTCGCTGTTTTTATTTATGACCATGACGGTAGTCGCCGCTGGCGTCTCAAAAGGCCTCGAGCGGCTTAATAATCTGTTGATGCCGCTGCTCTATGGTTTGCTACTCCTGCTGGCAGGCTATGCCGCTACCACCGATGGCTTTTCTACGGCGTTGGCGTGGTTATTTCTACCCTCGTTTGAGGCGCTAACGCCTACCGTGGTACTGCATGCCATGGGCCACGCCTTCTTTACGCTGGCGGTGGGTGCCTGTGCACTGATGGCGTACGGGGCATATATGCCGGAAGACCAGAGCCTGCCTAAAGCGGCTGTGGCCGTGGCGGCGCTCGACATCAGCGTGGCACTACTGGCCGGTATTGCGATTTTCTCCGTGGTGTTTGCCCAGGGAATGGATCCGGCCGAAGGGCCAGGACTGATGTTTGTGACGCTGCCTATCGCCTTTGCAGAGCTGCCCGGTGGCGTAGTGTGGCTAAGCGTATTTTTCCTGCTACTGTTGCTGGCAACCTGGACATCGGCGATTAATCTGGCAGAGCCAATGGTTGTCACGCTGCAAGGCTTGGGGTGTCGGCGAAGCATCGCCACGGCTATCGTCGCGCTGAGCGTTTGGCTAATGGGGCTTTTATCGGCGTTCTCGTTCTCAACGCTTGCCGATTTTCGGCCGCTGTTTGGGCGTAATGCTTTTGAGCTGGTCAGCAGTATTCCGCCCGACGTGTTTTTACCGTTGGGAGGGTTGATGATTGCCATCTTTGCCGCCTGGGTAATGCCGCGGGCTACCGCTATGAAAGCACTGGGCGCCGGGGAAGGCGGCTATCTTTTATGGCGTAACGTGGTTCGTTGGGTGTCGATTCCGCTGACATTTATCGTATTGCTGGGCGGGCTGTTATAAACCGTGCCGTGCTAAGGCGCGCCGTATAACCGCTATAAGATAGCCGGTAGGTTCTTTGACGATCAGGAGAGTGCCATGCAAGACACAAACAGTGCGCTAAGAGATTTTAAAGACCAGTCACCACAGCTGGGCGAGCGTGTGTACATTGACCCGGCCAGCGTTGTGATTGGCGATGTTGTGTTGGGCGACGACTGCTCGGTATGGCCGATGACGGTGATCCGCGGTGATATGCACCGGATTCGTATTGGTGCGCGTACCAGCGTGCAGGATGGCAGCGTGCTGCACATTACCCACGCCAGCGACTTCAACCCGGCGGGCTTTCCGCTCACGATTGGTGAAGACGTGACGATTGGCCATAAGGCTATTTTGCACGGGTGTACGCTGGGCAGCCGAATTCTGGTGGGCATGGGGGCGATCGTCATGGATGGCGCGGTGGTCGATGACGAGGTGATTATTGCCGCAGGTGCGGTCGTTACACCTGGCAAGCATCTGGAAAGCGGCTATGTATATGCGGGCAACCCCGCCAAAGCGCTACGCCCTTTGAAAGATAAAGAACGTGCGTTCTTCCCGTACACCGCGGGCAACTATGTAAAACTGAAAGATCAGTTCCTGGCCGAAGCATGCTTATGATTAACGTTGGCTAAAGCGTTGGCCTACCGACCTTTTTTCTAAATAAGCCATGTTGCAATCTTAAAAAGTCTGGTAATTTATCCAGTTTTCTAGGGTGCCGCGACATGGCGAACTTTCGCACGCATATTACGGTAGCGACCGCGGGCGGCATGCTAATGGCGTACGCGGGCTGGCAATCACAGTGGTGGCCTTCTTCCCAGGCGATATTGATCGTGGCGCTGGTCGCGTTCGGCGGCATTTTGCCCGATATCGATGCGGATCGGTCTCGCTCTATCCGTTTGATTTTTAATATTCTTTCTGTGCCTTCGCTGGTGCTGGGCGTGATGCTGCTGGAGTCATGGCTAACGCCGGGTATGCTGCTTCTCGCCTGCGGCGGCATTTACTTCTCGGTGCGCTATCTGGCGGGGATACTGTTCTCAAAGCTGACGGTGCATCGGGGTATTTGGCATTCACTGCTGGCGGCGGGGCTATGCTCGCTGTTAACGGCGGCGCTGAGTTTTCATCTTTTGTTTCAGCCCCCATGGATGGCATGGTCGCATGGTGCGGCCGTTTTGCTAGGGTTTATCATTCATTTAGGGCTTGATGAGATCTATAGCGTCGATTTGGAAGGGGCCCGGCTGAAACGCTCGTTTGGCACCGCGCTCAAGCTGGGTGACAGCCGACGGCCGATGTCTAATCTTTTAATGCTGATTGCGACCTTGACCCTGCTGCCCTGGGCGCCCCCCTGGTCGGTATTAGTCGAGCTTATGCATCAGGGGTCGCTGCTGTGGCGATAGTCATCAGCGTTTAAACCATGTTTTTTGAGCTTGTCGTAAAAGGTTTTACGCGGGATACCCAGGTGGCGGCAGACGTCCGTTACACGGCCATGGTGGCGGGAAAGGGACTGGCTGATCAGGCTCTTTTCAAATAGCTCCACCTGGCGCGGCAGGGTGGGTTCCTGGGTATCAGCCGCGGCCCCTTCCAGCAACATGTCTAGGCGATAATCAAACGCCGCCCCCAACAGCACGTAGCGCTCTGCTAGGTTGCGCAATTCACGCACGTTGCC
This sequence comes from Halomonas sp. AOP7-B1-5, assembly GCF_052353045.1. NCBI lineage: Bacteria > Pseudomonadati > Pseudomonadota > Gammaproteobacteria > Oceanospirillales > Halomonadaceae > Halomonas > Halomonas sp. AOP7-B1-5. The sequence continues at coordinate 25,481 of NZ_JBQTDC010000042.1, forward strand.
GGGCCAGTCGTGAGCCAGCAGGGCCGCGATGCCATGGCTGTCCAGACTGGGGGCTTCCAGGCCACTACGATTCGCAGCCACAACCGCAAAGTGTTGAAAGAGGAGAGGGATGTCTTCCCGACGTTCGCGCAACGCGGGTAAAGGCAAGGTGACGACGTTGAGTCGGTAATAGAGATCTTCGCGAAAGTGACCTTCTTCAGCGGCGGCCTTTAGGTCCACTTTGGTGGCCGCAATCACGCGCAAGTTGAGCGGGATGACTTCATTGGCGCCCAGTCGCTCGATACTGCGCTCCTGAAGCACACGCAGCAGTTTGACCTGCAGGGCCTGCGGCATTGATTCGATTTCATCCAAAAACACGGTGCCGCCGTTGGCATGTTCAAACTTACCAATGCGCCGCTCCACTGCGCCGGTAAAGGCGCCTTTTTCATGCCCGAACAGCTCAGACTCAATGGTGTGTTCCGGTACGGCACCGCAGTTGATCGCCATAAAGGGGTTATTGCGGCGCGCGCTGCGCTCATGGATCGCACGGGCGACCAAATCCTTCCCCGTTCCCGTTTCACCAAACAGCAGCACATCGGCTTCTACCTGACTGATGCGCTGGATCATGGCGGCCAGACGCGAGATTACTGCTGTACGACCGACCAAGCGAGGGCCAAGGGCGGCCTGCTGTACTTCCAGCTCGGCTTGAAGGCGATTATTTTCCAGGCTGAGCTGGCGCTTTTCTATGCCGCGGCGTACTACGTCGAGTAGCTGATCGCCGGCAAACGGTTTCTCGAGAAAGTCCCAGGCGCCGGCGCGCATGGCTTCAACAGCGGTGGAAATATCACCATGGCCGGTAATCAGAATAATCGGCAGGGTCGGGTCGCGGTGGTGCAGCTCATGAAGTAATTCCATGCCGCCCATACCGGGCATACGGATATCGCTGACAATCACCCCCGGGAAATCCTCCGGCAGTGCGGCCAGCGCCTGCTCAGCGGTTTCAAAGCAGTAGGGCGTGTAGCCGGCAAGTTCAAGCGTTTGACTGGCGGTGATACGCAGATGGGGCTCGTCGTCGATCACCATGACCGGCAGTGTCGACGGCTCATGCATGGTTATTGTTCTCTTTTATAGGGTGTAGGGCATGTGAGTGAGCGGGCGGTGAGTACGGTAGCGCGATGGTAAAGCATGCGCCACTTTGTTCACGCTTCACGACCTGAAGCTTGCCGCCAAGATCGTCCATGATACGCGAAGAGATGGAAAGTCCCAGTCCTAGCCCGCTTCCAGGTGCTTTAGTGGTGAAAAAGGGTTCAAAAATCTGCGCCATGTGCTGCTCACTAATGCCAGGGCCGTTATCCATCACGCTGATGGTTACCTGCTTTCCGGTAAGCGTGGCGCTCAGCGTGAGCGTCGGATTAGGGGTCTCTTTCATGGCATGGAGCGCATTGCCGATCAGATTCACCAGCACCTGCTCAAGGCGTACTAAATCGCCGATGACCCATAACGTGTCGTCAGGCCACTGTTGTTCGACGTGAATACGTTCCTCACGCAGGCGGCTTTGAAACAAACGCAGCGCGTATTCAATGCACGCCTGGACGGAAATGGTCTCCTGGCGCTCGCTACTCTTGCGCGAAAACTGGCGAAGCTGCGCGCTGATATCGGCCATGCGTTTGGTTAATTCAACAATTTGTTCCAGGTTGGTGTCGGCCTGATCAACCCGGGAAAGCGCCAGAAAGCGCCGGGCGTTTTCGCCATACGCACGAATCGCTGCCAGCGGCTGGTTAAGCTCATGATTGATCCCGGCGGCCAGTTGCCCAAGGACGGCAAGCTTGGCGGCTTGAATCAGCTCATCTTGAGTTTGGCGCAGGTTGGCTTCTGCGCGGCGGCGCTCTTCGATTTCATCCGAAAGGCGCTGGTTGCTGGCTACCAAGTCACGCGTGCGGCGCTCGACACTCTCCTCCAGCTCATCGCGAACGAGGGCAAGCGTTTGCCGCTCACGTTCAGCAAACGCTTCACGCTCACGGCGTAAGCGCAAACGCTGCCACCCAATCGCGCCACCCAGGGCAATGATTCCATAAAGCCCTCCCGCCATTAGTGCGGCGATCCATTGGGCGCTGATAACCGGCGTTAAGGGTTTTAAAATATGCATTTGCCAGCCGAACTCTGCCACTGGTCGGGTGAGGCTTAAATAACGGGCGCCAGTGAGTGGGCCATGCGCAAAGCTCACCAAAGCACTATCGGGTCCATAAGCCTTTTCGATATTAATACCCGACGGTGACAATGGCTCCATAGCGTAGCGGCGCGTTGCCAGCAGTGCATCGCGCCTATCATCACTAAGTGGGTAAAGCGCGTTCATGCGCAGTTCCGGGCGGCTGGCCATGAAGATGATATTGTCGCTATCGGTGACCAGGAGCTCGGCATCTTGCTCCGCCCAGCCCTCTTCGACCTCATCCAGCAAGACCTTAATCACCATGACGCCGTCGGGCTGGGCATCGGGAGAGGTATCATCAAGCCAGACAGGGGCTGAGAAGAAGTAGCCGCGCTCCAGTGACTGAGTGCCTAACCCGTAAAATCGCCCCTGCCGACCGGCAATGGCTTCCGAGTAATAGCTTCTAAACGCGTAGTTATGCCCAATAAAGGTATTCTGGCGATGCCAGTTGCTGGCGGCTATGGTCGTTGCCGTACGGTCGAGCAGGTAAACATCGGAAACCCCGGCGGTAAAACGAAAACGATCCAGCAGTAGATTGAGCGGCATTGGGTCCTGGCTTTCAGGCGAGGCTAAAAACCGCTGAACGCCTTCTCGAGTCGCCAACATTTGGGGCAGATAATCGTAACGCAGCAGGTAGCCGTTGAGGTTGGCGGCTGAAAGGCGCAGCTCATCTTCGGCGTCATCCTGAAGGCTAGAAATGGCTTGTTCACGTGCCAAGCGCGCGGCTTGCCACATGGTGAGGATCAATCCTAGCGCAATTGCCGCAAGCCATACCCCTTTCCAGCGCCAGTGTTTCATAGCGCTGGGCTGCTTTGAGCGTGCAAGACGCATTGGCGAAGCGGTGAGTAGTTCATGCGCTCAACATCCTTTAAGGGGGTAAAACTCATAGTAAGGTAGGTTATCGCTAACCCTCAAGTTGATGAACTGACCTGCCAGAGTGAGTAAGCGCTATAGTAGAGCGGAGTATAGGGCTCCCCAGGACCCGTAATTACTTTGCATCAGTAGCTGTCAGCCGATTTTTCAGACTTCTTCAAAAAAGGCCTTGCCAAGACGGCCCTGAGC